>DASVVZ010000204.1:0-20765 GCA_036389875.1 Pyrinomonadaceae bacterium | reverse complement strand
ACTCGCTGCTTCACGCGCGACATAACCGAGCGCGAGCGCCTGCTTCAACTGGAACGGGAGGCGCGCGAGGAGAACGAGACGATTAACAAACTCGGCCAGTTAATCTCAGCCGAGCTGGACCTGCACAGGATAGTCCAGGCGGTCACGGACGCCGCGACGGAATTGACGGACGCGCGCTTCGGCTCCTTCTTCTACAACGTGCTCAACGAAGAGGGCGCAAGCTACATGCTCTACACTTTGTCGGGCGTGCCTAAAGAAGCCTTCGCGCATTTCCCCATGCCGCGCGCCACGGACCTCTTCGGCCCGACCTTTCGCGGCGAGGGGGTCATGCGCATGGATGATGTGAAGCTAGACCCGCGCTACGGCAACAACTCGCCTTACTTCGGCATGCCGGAAGGGCATCTGCCTGTCACGAGCTACCTGGCCGTGCCCGTCATTTCGCGCTCAGGCGAAGTGCTGGGCGGGCTCTTTTTCGGCCACCCGGAGGCGGGCGTCTTCACGGAGCGCCACGAGCGTATGGTGAAGGGGCTTGCGGCGCAGGCCGCAATCGCAATGGACAACGCGAGGCTCTACGAGTCGGCCAAACGCGCGCGTGCGGAGGCCGAACGAATAGCCACAGAGAACGAGCGGCTCTACAGGGAGGCGCAGGAATCCAGCCGTCTTAAAGATGAATTCCTCGCCACCATCTCTCACGAGCTGCGCACGCCTCTGACAGCCATACTTGGCTGGTCGCACATGCTCAGAACCGGGCAGTTCAACAGGGATTCCGCGCTTAAGGCGCTGGAGACGATTGAGAGAAATGCTCGCGCACAGGGGCAGCTCATAGATGATCTGCTCGATGTCTCGCGCATCATCACGGGCAAGCTCAGGATAGATGTCCGGCCGGTCGACCCGAACTCTTTCATTGAAGCCGCAATCGAGGCCGTGAGACCCGCCGCAGAAGCCAGGGGCGTGCGCGTGCAGAAGATTATTGACACGGGCGTAGTCTCAGTCGCCGGAGACCCTATAAGGCTGCAACAGGTCGTCTGGAATCTCCTGTCGAACGCCATCAAGTTCACGCCCAGGGGCGGCCGCGTTCAAGTCAGGTTAGAGCGCGTGAACTCTCACATTGAAATAGCTGTGAGCGACACGGGCTCAGGCATTTCACACGATTTTCTACCACACGTCTTCGACCGCTTCCGCCAGGCAGACCAGCGCACCACGCGCCAGCACGGAGGCATGGGGCTGGGTCTTTCAATCGTGCGCCACCTTGTAGAGCTTCACGGCGGAACCGTCAAGGCAGAGAGCGGGGGCATGGACCAGGGTGCTACCTTTACGGTGCTTCTGCCGGTGGCTCCGGTTTATCTGTCCGAAGGGGCAACGGAGCGCGTGCATCCTGCCGCACGCGATACTCTGCCTTCTTACGAATGTGCGGAGAGGCTGGACGGGCTGCGCGTGCTTGTTGTAGACGACGAGCCGGACACGCGCGAGCTCTTGAAGACGGGGCTTTCTCAATGCGGCGCCGAAGTCTCCACAGCCTCGTCCGCGTCTGAAGCTCTTGAAGCAATCGAGGCCGCTCCTCCGGACCTTCTAATCAGCGACATAGGGATGCCGGACATTGACGGTTACGACCTGATAAGGAGAATCAGGGAGCTGAGCGCCGATAGGGGCGGAAAGATTCCGGCCATAGCCCTGACCGCTTATGCCAGAACCGAGGACAGGCTTCAGGCGCTCAGGTCCGGCTACCAGATGCACGTGCCCAAGCCTGTGGAGCTTGCGGAGCTTGTCGCCGTCGCGTCTAGTCTGGTGCAGCGCGGCGTTTGATCGGCGAGAGAAAAGAAGAGGACAAAGATCAGGCTTCGCGTGAAGCCCGTTTAATTATCAAGGTGGGGAGAGGGGGCAACAAAAGTGCCTGAGATTTTAATCGCAGAGGATAATGATGACCTGCGCGATATGTTAAAGGAGCTGCTCGTAGCCAACGGCTACGGCGTGCTCGAAGCCGTGGACGGCCAGCAGGCTGCCAGCCTTGCCCTCAGCGAGCGCCCCGACTTAGTCCTCATGGATTTGGGGCTGCCGGGCACGGACGGCCTCTCGGCTGTAGCAGAAATCCGCAAGCAGATTCCCATAGCAGAGATGCCTATTATCATCGTTTCGGCGTACGACAAGATGGAGTACCGCACTGAAGCCATAAGCGCAGGATGCTGCGGCTACATGGCCAAGCCCATAGACCCCGCCTCGCTGCTTCGGACAATCAAGCTACTTCTACCTACGGAAGCTTAGATTGGCCGCCGCCAGAGACACACAGAGAGAGAGAAAGATAGATGCTGAATGGAGCGCCGAGCAATTCACCTCTCACAGCATCCGTATCGTCGAAGCTTTCTACGGTTGCGCTCTCCACTATGACTTAAGCCCTAATCGTTTGTGACCGATTCCGTCAGATTGATTCCGGCGACCATCGCGCCTCTCCTGTTTTCTTAGTAATTCCCTGTCATTTGCGGCTTCTCTTCTGCTGGCACATGACTCACTAACATGGTGCCGGCCTGGCCTGTTCCCGACATGATATTTAAGAACGCAAGCATCAACGACAAGGGCCTCCTCCTCGTGAAAACAGGAAAGAGGCATGCGCTTACCAGTAAAAATCCCTTCAATGCGGGGACATGGCAGCGGGAGTTCCCGCAGTATAGAAGATGAATACCTCGAAACAGTTCGCCCGCGCGACGCGATTAATGGCCCTGCTCTTAATCGCAGCCCTGACGACAGCCGCTTTTTGAGCCCGACAGGCAGCGCACAATCCGGCAAGTCTTCTGAGGTAGGTCTCTCTTTACAGTCAAGTTGATGCGCGAACCGGTCAGCGCGGCAATAGACGTTTGCCATGTTGACCGGTTCGTGTCTTTAGATAAACGTCTCAGAGCCCCATTCCCTGAGCAAATCCGCCCATCTTCAACGCCGCGCCCAGGTGGCATGTTAATCGCTAACTCTACCGGCAGGACGCCGGGATTTAAGAGCCCGCCTTCCGGCCCAAACGCCACCCGGTAATTTCACCTTCAGTTCGCACGAGGTAAGAGCCAGACCTGTGATTAAGCAGAGATTCAATAAGCCTTTCATGTGGCTGATTGTCGCGGCAGGGATGATTGTCTGCGGCTATAGCATCTTTCTGCTTCCGCCCACGCTCATAGACTTTCGCTTCCTGATACTGTCCACGGTGACGATCTGCTTCGGCTCCCGCATGGGCATAGAGTTCTCCAAGCATAAGAATCAGATTACCGTCTCGGATTGCTTCATCTTTCTCACGCTGTTGCTTTATGGACGGGAGGCCGCGGTGCTGCTGGCGGGCGCAGAAGCGCTCTGCTCATCTTTTCGCTTTACCCGTCTCTGGCTGACCAGAAGCTTTAACGCCAGCCTGACAGCCGTCTCAACCTTTGTCACGGCGACCCTGGCCATCCACATTTTCGGGCCGCTGGTTGAGCTTGGAAATGGCTCGCTCACGGGCAACTTCGTGACGGCCATCTGCTTTCTGGGCGCTACGCAGTTTCTGGTGAACACGGGGCTGGCCGCATGGCGCGAGACCTTTAAGCTTAACCTTCCTTTCCTGCACACATGGAAGACGCACTTTCTCTGGACATCCCTGTCGTATCTCGCCGGAGCCTCCGCCGCCGGCATCACGGTCAAGCTGGTCAACGGCAATGGCTTTTATGCTTTCATGGCGATGATTCCGATTATCGGCATCATCTATTTCACCTACCAGTCCTATCGCAAGCAGTTGGACGCCACACAGAAGCACGCCGAGCAGGCCGAGCGCCACGCTGAAGAGCAGAGAATCATCAGCCAGGCGCTCAGAAAGAGCGAGGAGCATTTCCGCTCGGCCTTCGATTATGCGGCAGTAGGCATGGCGCTCGTGGGCACGGACGGGAGCTGGCTGAGCGTCAACCGCTCGCTCTGCAAGCTGGTCGGTTATTCCGAACAGGAATTGCTTCAGATGAACTTCCAGTCCATCACGCACCCGGACGACCTTGGCGACAGTCTTGCTGACCTGTACCGTATGCTCGAAGGCGGGCTGGTCAACACTATGCGCGAGAAGCGCTACATACATAAGCAGGGGCACCTGGTGTGGGCCACCATCAGCTCGTCCAGCGTCTTCGACGAAAACGGCAAGCCCATGCACTTTATCCTTCAGGCCCAGGACATAACCGAGCGCAAGCAGGCCGAAGAGCAGCTTCATCACGCGGCCTTTTATGATTCGCTGACGGGCTTGCCCAACCGCGCGCTCTTCACAGAGCACCTGCAACTTACCATCAACCGCTCAAAGCAGTACCCGGATCACATGTTCGGCATGCTCTTTCTGGACATAGACCGCTTCAAGAACATCAACGACTCCCTGGGCCACGTAGTGGGCGACCAGCTTCTTAAAGCAGTGGCGGAGCGGCTGGCCCGTTGCGTGCGCCCCGAAGACACCGTCTCGCGCTTTGGCGGCGACGAGTTCGCAATACTCTTAAACGGCATCAATCACGCGGCGGACGCCCTCGCCATCACCGAGCGAATCCTTCGTGACATAGAAGCACCGTTTAAGCTGAGCGGCTACGATGTCTTCACCAGCGCCAGCATCGGCGTGGCTCTTTCGACCATAGGCTACACCGGCACGGAAGAGATACTGCGAGACGCTGACACGGCCATGTACCGTGCAAAGGAGCAGGGCAAGGGACGCCTCGAAGTCTTCGACAAGGTGATGCACGCGCGGGCCATAGCGCGCCTGCAACTGGAAAACGACCTGCGCCATGCGCTAGAGCGCGGGGAGTTCGAGGTCTATTACCAGCCGATCATGAATCTGGAAGAGGGCAGCATCTCAGGATTCGAAGCGCTCATCCGCTGGCAGCATCCGGTGCGGGGCCTCGTCTCGCCCGTAGAGTTTATCCCCGTGGCCGAAGACACAGAGCTGATTATCCCCATCGGCCAGTGGGTGCTTCTGGAAGCCTGCCGGCAGGTGCGCGAGTGGCAATCGGCTTTCCCTTCCGAGAAACCTCTGACCATCAGCGTCAATCTCTCCGGCAAGCAGTTCAAGCAGCCTGACCTCGTCGGACAGGTCAAGCGGATTCTCTACCAGACAGGGTTAGACCCGCACTGTCTCAGGCTGGAGATTACAGAGAGCATGGTGATGGAAGACGCTGAGTCGGCGATCGCCATGCTCAGACAACTGCGCTCGCTCAACGTTCAGTTGAGCATAGACGATTTCGGCACGGGCTATTCCTCGCTCTCATACCTTCACCGCTTCCCCGTCAACATATTGAAGGTCGACAAGTCCTTCGTGATGCGTATGTCCATTGACGAGGAGAGCCTGGGGATCGTCGAGACCATTATCACGCTGGCCTCCAAGCTCAGGATGCAGGTCGTGGCAGAAGGCATAGAAACCGGCGAGCAGTGGGACAGGCTCAAAGCATTGCAATGCAAGTACGGACAGGGCTATCTCTTCTCAGCGCCCGTGCCGGCTGCCGAAGCCGAAGCGCTGATAACCAGCGAGCGGCAGATACATTTAAAGCCGGGTGCAAACGTCATCGCGCAAGACGACGCCGACCTGCTCGTCGGCTCGTATTCAATGTAATATAGGCGCAGCATCTCTATCCCGTCACCGCAGCGTTCCCCATCTCAAAATTCGCACTCGTGCCGCCGGAGACTCAATTCCGAAGCCGGTTGTCATAGCCTTTTTCTTCCGCCTGATGTTATAGAGTGATATGTGCTTCTCAAATTAAAGACCAGGCTGCTGCCCGGTCGAACAAGAGCATTATCATTTTGTCTTCTACCTAGGAAGCTGACGTGATGGCCGAAGCGCCGCGTCGCCACCTGCTGCGAGTCCTGGGCGTAGGCTTCGGCCTCGCGGTCATAATCGGCAACACCATAAGCGCAGGCATCCTTCGCACGCCTGGCGAAGTCGCGGCGCATCTGCCGAACGTGTGGCTGTTTCTGGGCGTGTGGATGGCGGGCGGGCTTTACGCTCTACTGGGAGCGATTTCGCTGGCAGAGCTTGGCACTTCAATACCGCGTCCGGCGGACAGTATGTCTTCGCACGGCGCGCGCTTGGTGACTACGCAGGCTTCATAGTCGGCTGGAGCGACTGGCTCTTAACGTGCGGGACGACCGCAGCCGTTTCCATAGTCATAGGCGAATACCTGGGCGTTCTCTTTCCCGTTCTGGCAGGCCGAACCGTCACGATTACATCCGCGGTCGCGCTTATCTTCGCCGTCCTGCAATGGCGAGGCGTGCTCTGTGGGAGCCGCGCGCAGAATCCGACTAGCTTACTGAAAGCCATTGCCTTCGTCTCGCTCGTCCTGGCCTGTTTCATCTTCGGAGGCGGACAAGACGCTCGTGTCGTGCAGGAGCAAAAGCAGATTCCCGCCGGACTGCCGCTTCTGAGTGCGCTCGTGCTGACCCTGCAATCGGTCATCTATACTTACGACGGCTGGAACGGCGTTATCTATTTCTCTGAGGAGGTGAGAGAGCCTTCGCGCAACATCCCTCTCTCACTCTTCGGCGGCGTGCTCTCCATCATAGGCATCTATCTGCTTGTCAACCTGGCTCTCATTTACGTGCTGCCGATTGCAGGAATCGCTGGCGACAATCTGGCGTTGGGGCAGGCGGCGCAAACAATTTTCGACGCTCGTGGTGACATCATCATCCGTTGCGTAACTATCATAGCGCTGCTGAGCGCCATTAATGCGTATCATCTGATGGCCTCGCGCGTCCTCTTCTCCATGAGTCGTGACGGGCTCTTTTCAAGCCGGGTGATCAGAGTTAATAAAGGCGGCACGCCTACGACTGCGCTCTTTCTGAGCACGGTGGTCGCGCTGCTCTTCATAGTCGGCAGCGAGCGTTTCGAGACGGTGATAGCGGCGCTGGCATTCTTCTTCGTAGCCAACTACACGATGTCTTTCATCTCCGTCTTCGTGCTGCGCGTGCGCGAGCCGGAGCTTGAGCGGCCCTACAGCGCTTGGGGTTATCCTTGGACTACAGGACTCGTGCTCTCAGGCTCCGTAGCGTTTCTGGTAGGAGCCATCGCCAGCGACACTCGCACCAGCCTTTACGCGCTGGCGCTACTGGCCCTGAGTTACCCGGCCTTCATTCTGCTCAGGCGGCTTTCAAACTGAATCGCTTCAGCCCTGAGCGCCGGCAGGAGGTCTACTGCGGCCCCGTATGAGACGGGATGCAGAGAGAGGATGTAGTGAATACTTACAAAAGTACGGCATGCGAACAGTCCCCGCACGGGCTCAAGTTTATGCCCGCGCCTCTAAATGTCCTCTTTGAGAATGACTTATAGCTGTCAGTAGAGAGAATCCGCAATGGCACAAGATGTGCAGATTATCAGAGTGAATTAATAAGGGCCGAAGCTTGGCACTCCTTCGCGAGAACCGGACGTGTCAGCGAGTTGTAGGCCCTATCAAGGTCAGGTTTTTTAAGGGCCGCCGATGTTTGCGCCCGCCGTTGGCTTGGGGGAGCCTTCCGGGCACATCGGCGGCCCGCTTCTTTTTTTAAGCCGCAGATGTCCGAGATAAACCGGATTCAGAAAGTGCTGGTCGTAGACGATCAGAACGACAACCTGGTGCTGGTCAGCCTGGCCGTGCAGGAGATGGGCTTTCGCGTAGTCACCGCAGTCAACGGCGAGGACGCCCTGGCGGTCTCACTCCTTGCCCGCCCGCAACTGATTCTGATGGACATAGCCATGCCCGTTCTTGACGGCATAGAAGCTACGCGCGCCATTCGCGGGCGCGACGAGATAGCCGATGTGCCTATAGTAATCTTGTCCGCATTCGACACGGATAATTTCAGACGAAGTGCCGAGCAGGCTGGCGTCAACGGCTATCTCACAAAGCCCATAGACTTCGACCGCCTGCGGGCCATGATTGATAAGCTCCTGCGCGGAACCTCCGGCGAAGAAAGAGAAGCCGTGAGCGGAGCAATCAGACCTGAGACCGGCAGGCTTGACCCACGCTTCATGCTCTGGCGCATGTTCTGCGCGGAGAGCAACATAGCCGTAGAAACGCTGCCAAGCGAGCTAAATAGAGAGCAGAAAAAGAGATGGGACAACCTTAAGAAGAATAAGCGACCGCTTTTCAGATTTTAAATAAGTCCTTTTGTTCAACCCGCCCGCCTGTTTAACAAACATCAAAAAAAGTGTTTTACCATTTTGTGCATTTTGTTATACTCTGAATTCCCCCGATTCCCGACGTTATACCAGACTTGTAAAAATTGATAAATCCTAGTTATAGAATCTCTTAGCTCCCACTCCTTGTGTGTCTAAGTTATTGATACGGTTCCGGTAATTCATCCATAAGGATAAAAGAAATGAAAAAAATAGCTCCTGCCGTATGGCTCGCTTTGCTGCTGGCGCTCTCCTTCTTCGCAGGTAAGCTAATTACCCAACGCACTCACGCTCAATCACTTACTGGGTTAATAGCGAAAAATAAAGCTTCGTCCGAGTTGGTTCGCAAAACCATCAACGGGCAAGGCGCAGAGCGCGTGCGTGTAATCATTCAGCCCAGCGCCGCCTGGAGTGAAACCCTGACTTCGGCAGTTCTATTGCAGGGCGGGACGGATTTTCGCCAGTTCCAGAACTTTAATTTTCGCGTCGTGAGCTTGCCGGCAGGGGCCGCCACGGCTTTGGCGCAGCGAAGCGATGTCTCGTACGTCTCGCTCAATTATGAAGTGAGGACTCTGGGGCATGTCTCCGCCACATCGGGCGCTGATGCCGTGCGTAATCAGAACGGTACGAACGTGGTGGGCCCGGACGGCACGGGCATAGGCATAGCCGTCTTCGACTCGGGCATGGACGCAACGCATAAGGCTTTTCTGGATAAGAGCAATAATGTACGCATCGTGGCCAGTCAGGATTTTACCGGCGAGAACCGTACGGATGACCCTTATGGCCACGGCACACATGTCGCTTCCATACTGGCGGGAAATGGCCGCATCTCGAACGCCTCCTACACGGGGATAGCTCCGAACGCCAACCTCATAAACATGCGCGTGTTGAACTCGCAGGGAGTCGGCTCGGCTTCGCAGCTATTGAGGGCGGTGGATTGGGTGCTGGCGAACCGTGCGCGCTTTAACATACGCGTTGTCAACATGAGCCTGGGAATGCCTGCGATCGATTCTTATAGAAACGACCCCGTGTGTAAGGCCGTGAGGGCGCTGGTTGACGCGGGTGTGGTGGTCGTGGCTGCCGCAGGCAACAACGGCAAAGACAATAATGGAAATAAGATTTATGGAAGGATTCACTCGCCCGGCAACGAGCCTTCCGCTATTACTGTCGGAGCCAGCAACACCTTCGGCACTAACGCTCGCGGCGATGACACGATAGCTTCTTACAGCTCACGCGGGCCTACTCGCAGCTACTTTACGGATTCGGAGGGAGTCAGGCATTACGACAATCTCATCAAGCCCGACATTGTTGCGCCCGGCAACAAGATAGTGAACGCTGAGGCCGTAAACAATCACCTGATTACGCAGAATCCTTCTTTGGATGCGGGCGTCAGTCCGGTTGATAACCGCAAGCAGATGTACCTGAACGGCACGTCTATGGCGACGCCTGTTGCCGCAGGAGCCGCCGCGCTGATGTTACAGGCCAACCCCAGCCTCACGCCGAACATGATTAAATCTATCTTGATGTACACGGCACAGCCCCTCGCAGGCACTAACATGCTTGAGCAGGGAACGGGGCAGGTTAACTTAGAAGGCGCTGTGCGACTTGCCAGGCTGGTGCGAACGGATTTAACCAACAGCACGCCGGTTGGAGACCCCTTCCTGACCGTGACGACGCTGCCCGCGCAGCAGACGACGATAGACGGATTCACGTTCCCCTGGGCGCGCGGCATTATCCTTGGCCAGACCTACGTCACGGGCTCCAACCTCATCAGCAAATATCAGAAGATTTACGGCACAGGCATACTGCTCGGCGATGGAGTCATTACCGGAGACGGAGTGATTACGGGCGACTCGACCATGATGACGGACGGTGTAATTACAGGCGACCAGATCATGACGAGCTACGGAATCATCACCGGCGACGGCAATCCGTTTCTGGCGATAGGCATACTGCTGGGTGACGGGACGCGGCTCGGCGACGGCTACATGCTCAGCGACGGAGTCATCACGGGCGACGGAGTGATAACGGGCGACGGGGTCATTACAGGCGACCTGTACCTGCAATCACAGTCGGCGGCGATTAATGGTGACGAAACAGGTTCCATGGCGGTTGAGACGGATAACGGGGTGGATTGTCTGGACTACTAATTCGTTGATTGTTACTGAATAAGGAGCAGAGATGGCGGAATCTTTGACTTTGAGGGACGCGCAGATAAGGAAAAGCCGTGCTGCCGTGTCGGCGCAGGAGCTGGCGCAGACGGGTGTGAGCCAGAGCAGGGTAGAGATGAACAGGCAGAAGTTCACGAAGCCTTTCATGTGGACTATCGTCGTCATAGGCTCGATGGTCATACTCTTTTCCATATACGGGCTTGAATGGAAGCAACTCGACCTGAAGTTCCTGCTCCTTGCCCTGATGGTTGCCATCTGCTCGCGCGTGGCCGTTCCGATTCCCAGAGTCAGCGGGCGCATCACGGTCTCTGACACCTTAATCTTCCTGACCATGCTTCTATATGGCGGGGAGGCGGCGATTCTGCTGGCCGCAATGGAGGGCGTCTGCTCCAGCCTCTGGATTAGCAGGAAGACCCTCACAATTGTCTTCAACTCTACGGTCCTGGCTTTCTCGACATTCGTTACCGCCTGGGCCTTGCGCCTCATGTTCGGGCCGATAGTGGGCGTGGACGACGGCGGCTACACGGCGAACTTCCTGGTGGTGCTTTGTATGATGGCGCTCATCCAGTACGCGACCAACACAGGGCTGATAGCCGTTGAGAAATCATGCAAGCTGAACAGGCCCTTCTGGCAGACCTGGAAGACCTACTATCTATGGACATCGATAACCTTCTTTGCGGGCGCGTCGCTCGCGGGCATCACGGCGCACCTGATTGACACGTTCGGCTTTAACGCTGTGCTGGCGACCGTTCCCATCATCGCCATAATCTTTTTCACCTACCAGACGTACCTGAAAAATCTGGAGGCTTCAATCGCGCACGCCGAGCAGTTCGAGCGACACGTAGAGGAGCTTTCGCGCTACATCAACGAGCTGAAGCACAGCGAGGAAGAGCGAGAGAAGATTCTGCTGCGCGAGCAGTCGGCGCGCTCCGAGGCGGAGGCGGCCAACCGCATCAAGGATGAGTTTCTGGCGACGCTATCGCACGAGCTGCGCACGCCTCTGACGGCTATCATAGGCTGGTCCGGGCTGCTGCGCTCCGGCGATCTGGAAGGGGAGATGAAAGAGCAGGCTCTGGAAACGATGGAGCGCAACGCGCGGGTTCAGGCGCAGTTGATAGACGACCTTCTGGACGTTTCGCGCATAGTCTCGGGCAAGCTCCTGCTGGACATAAAAGAGGTGCCGCTCGAAAAAGTGGTCGAGAGCGCGGTTGACGTGGTGCGCCCCGCGGCCAAAGCCAAGGGCATACGCATCGCCTACAACCGGGAGGCGGAGAAGGGATTGGTGGCCGGCGATGCTGCGCGCTTGCAGCAGATCGCATGGAACCTGCTCTCGAATGCTATCAAGTTCACGCCCGAAGGCGGCCACGTTCGCGTCACCCTTGATCGCGCGGCTTCTCACATAAAATTATCCGTCAGCGACACGGGCAAGGGAATCCACCCGGAATTTATCCGGCACGTCTTCGACCGGTTTCGTCAGGCTGACAGCACCACGACCAGAACTCACGGAGGGCTCGGGCTTGGGCTGGCTATCGTTCGTCATCTGGTGGAACTACACGGCGGGACGGTTGACGTGGAGAGCAAAGGCGACGGCCAGGGCTCCACCTTCTCGGCCACTTTCCCGCTTCTGGCCGTCAGCACTGAGGCCGCCAGAGCCGACTCGGCTTATCAAGCGAGTAGAGAAAGAACCTCCTTCAGGCCGCAGCTCAAATTAGAGGGCCTGCGCGTGCTGGTCGTAGATGACGAGCCGGATACGCGCAAGGTCATCAGCGCCGTGATTGAAAAGTCGGGCGCTGAAGTAAGAACCTGCGCCTCTGCTCACGAAGCCTTAGAGACTTTGGTGGATTGGATGCCGGACGTGCTGATGAGCGATATAGGGATGCCCGGCGAGGACGGCTACTCTTTAATCAGAAAGGTGCGGTCGCTTTCGGCGGAAAGGGGCGGGCGCATCCCAGCCGCAGCCTTCACTGCCTACGCCAGAGAAGAAGATCGCGAACGCGTTCTGGCCGCGGGCTTTCAGGTACACGTGGCCAAACCCGTGGGCTCGCGCGAGCTAATCACCACGATCGCTCACCTGACGGGGCGCGCGGCATAAAATAGAGGCGCAAGGCTAAGCCGGGCCGCGAGCTTTTCATTCATACTTCAGCGCGTCATTCGGGCTGGGCGCGCGCCATGACGTATCGAGCAATCTCCACGCGGTTGCTGAAGCCCTTCTTGCCCAGTATGTGGCTGATGTGGTTCTCAACCGTGCGTACGCTGATGTCGAAACGTGCGGCAATCTCCTTGTTGGAGAGGCCGCCTGCGACCGCCGCAGCGATTCGCTCCTCTGCTTCCGTTAGCGCTTCATCGTGCAGAGCGGGCCTCTGGCTTTCCTCCCTGGCTTCGACCAGCCGCACAATCTCGGCCCGTGTGCGCTCAACGCGGCTCAGGATGCTTGTGATGACGGCAATCAATTCGTCCGGCTCGAAAGGCTTCGTCAGGTATGCGTCGACGCCCGAGCGAAAGCCTTCTATGCGGTCGGCCGTCTCGTCCCTGGCGGTTAAGAAGACTATGGGGACGAGCGCGGTGCGCTGCGAGCCGCGTATATGGCCCGCCAGCTGGTAACCGTCCATCCCAGGCATGCGTATGTCGCTCACGATCAGGTCAGGCACGCTCGCAGCAAGCCGGGCGAGCGCCTCTTTGCCGCCGCGCGCGGTCGTCACCTCGTAGCCTTCTGCGCGCAGGCAGGCCGAGACAGCCCGCAGCAGGTTCGGCTCGTCATCAATCACCAGCAATCGCTTCAACACTTCTCCCTTCCCTGCTGGTTGCCTCTCTTCGGCGCTCGCCCGGCCACGCGGGCAGGTAGACCGTGAAAGTCGCGCCCCCCGGCATGTTGATTTCGGCAGCCACCCGCCCGCCCATGTGCTCCACAATCGTTCGTGTCAGGTAGAGCCCGAGCCCCACGCCCGGCGCTTCCGGATATTCTCCCGTAGCCGCCTGTGATGCTCCGCCGTCCGAAGCGGGGCGGCCGCGAAAGAACTTTTCGAAGACGTGAGGCAAATCTTCATGATTAATGCCGCGGCCGTCGTCCCGGACTGCCAGCATAACCTCTCCTTCGCTGGTCGCCCCTGCCTGAACCAGAACGCGCCCGCCGTCCTCGGAGTATTTGATGGCGTTCTCAATCAGGTTGGACAGAACTCTTCGCAAAGCCCTCTCGTCGGCCAGCACGCAGGGAAGCTCATCCTGTAAATCGACTTCGAGCCTCTGGTTGCGAGCTTCCGCGGCGTGGCGTCCCGCCACCATGCAGGAGTTTACTACCTCTGCGACATTCACCTCTGAGAGAGAGACCCTGTACGCGCCAGACTCTATGCGGGAGAGGTCCAGCAGGTTGAGGACTAAGTCAATCTGGCGGTCGCACTCTTCGGCAATCGTTTCCAGGTACTCGCTGCGCTCCTCATCCGTCTGGCCGCCGCGTTGCAGCACGCGCGTCAACGTCTTAATCGTCGTCAGGGGCGTGCGCAGCTCGTGCGAGACGCTTGAGACGAATTCCGACTTCAAGCGGTCAAGCTCTTTGAGCCTCTCTTCCCGCTCTGCGATCTGATCCGCCATAGTATTGAAGACCGTACCCAGCTCGTTAATCTCGCCCCCTCCCTTAGACGGCGCTCGCTCGCTGAGGTCGCCCCTGCCTATGGCCTGCGCGGCGGCGCGCAAGCGCCCGAGCGGAAGCACTATGCTGCGAGAGACTATAAGCACGGCTATCACCGCGAAGCAGAGCGCGAGCAGGCTGAAATAGAGATGGCGCGTGAGTTGTCTGCGAGCGGGCTCATAAAGGGCGGCGCTCGGTATACCGACTATCACTACGCACTCGGTGGCACCGGCACGCGAAATCCCGTACACGCGGCGCACGCCGTCATAGGGGCTTTCGACTTCTATGACAGCCGACTGGTTATCGCCCAGCGCTTTCTTCCGCTCATCCCCGAACGCGCTCAGCAGGGGAGTGCCCGTGACGTTCGTATCCACCGGAGTCTCGGTCGTACGCTTTCTGTAAAGAACGCGTCCCTGCGAGTCGAAGATGCCTATCACGCCGCGTTCTGAAAGCTGGACTCCGCCGAACAGCTCATTCATCGCAGCCCCATCCAGGCGGGCTATCACGGCCCCGCCCTCCCGTGTCGGGTTCGCTATGATGAAGATGGGGCGTGCTTCGTCTTTAGTCCTGTCCGTCACCACCGTCCATGACTTGCGACGGCCTACTTCTTCCAGCAGGTGCCCCACCAGCGCGGGCGGCAGAGGCTCTCGCCCGGCGGGCCTCACCAGCAGTCTTTCTCCCGACGAGCTGATGACCTGAAGGTCAATCCAGTGTGGGCGGGTTTGAACCGAGTACTGTAGATTCTCTCTCAGCTCTACCGAATCCGCGCCGCGCTCAGAGGCTATGGCCGAGACGGTCATGAGCGGCTGGCGTTGAGCGTCCATCCAGCGCTCGAAGGCGACCGCCGCCAGCTGCGCCTGCTGCTTAACGGAATCGTCCAGCTGATTACGGCTGACGCCCCACATGCCTCTGAGGTCGATGATGCCTACGACCGCCAGCGGCACGGCGACGCCCAGCGTCAATATCAGTAATCGCCAGCGTATGCCCACAATTCAGTACCTCGGGGATCTCGCATTGATATAATCATGTGAATGACAGTGCGAGGTTCCGATTCTATCCTTTATTGTCGCGCATAGCGCCGCGCGACTGCTTTAGCTTTCCGCTCTGCTCCATCTTTCCGGCGCGCTCGGCCTGATTCTCCGGCTCCTGCTCCGCGCCGAGTCTCTCCGCCTTCGCTATGTTCAGCGCAGAGCGTATGAGGGCCAGATGCGTGAAGCCCTGTGGGTAATTGCCCAGCAGCTCCCGGCTCGCCGGTTCGATCTCTTCGCTCAACAGGCCCAGGTCGTTGGCGTAGCCGGTAACTTTTTCAAAGAGAGCGCGCGCTTCATCCAGCCGCCCGCCCTGAGCAAGACAGTCCACCAGCCAGAAGCTACAGAGCGCGAAGGTGGCTTCGCCGCCAGGCAAAGCATCATCCGAAAGATAGCGATAGACGAGCCCGTGTGAAGTCAGCCCTTCCTGTATCTTGTTGACGGTGGATACAACGCGCGGGTCTGTCGCCGGGAGAAAGCCGAGTTGCGGGATGTTAAGCGCGCTTGCGTCCAGCGCAGTATCTCCCAGGGACTGCGTGAACGCGCCGACCCGCTCGTTGTAGCCTTCCGTGAGAATCACCTGCCGAATCTCCTCGCGCGACCTCTTCCAGGCGGAGACATCGCCCGGCAGATTATCACGCGCGGAGAGACGCACGGCGCGGTCGAGCGCTACCCAGCAGAGCAGTTTCGAATAGAGGAAATGTCTGGTGCCGCCGCGCACCTCCCAAATTCCGTTGTCCGGCTCGCGCCACTTCTCCACAGTCTGGTCTGCCATGTAACTGAGCATCTCCCACAAATCCCGTCTGACGGGCCGCCGCATATGCACGTGATAGAGGTAGGCCGCGTCTATCACTTCGCCGTAAATATCCAGCTGCTTCTGGCCGTGCGCGCCGTTGCCAATCCGCACGGGTCTTGAGCCGCGATAGCCTTCCAGATGAGAGAGCGTCACCTCAGACAGGCTTGCGTCGCCGTCTACCCTGTACATGATTTGAAGCTCGCGGCCGCAGGGGATGCACAGAGCATCCAGCCAGTCGAAGAAGTCCGTGGCCTCTTCGTAGTATCCCAGCAGTTGCAGGCTGTAAAGGATCAGAGACGAATCGCGCAGCCACGTGTAGCGGTAATCCCAGTTGCGCACGCCGCCTATCTCTTCCGGCAGCGAGGTGGTAGGAGCCGCCACGAGCGCGCCCGTAGGCTCATAGGTCAGAAGCTTCAGCACCAGCGCGCTGCGTCGAACAAGCTTTTCATACCCGCCTTTATACGAGCAGGTGTCGCACCACTCGCGCCAGTACGAGAGCGTGCGCCGCAGCTCTTCGCCCGCATCAACGTCGGGCAGGTCTATAGAGTTAGAATCTGCATCTTTAAGATAGGTGAGCGTAATCCACCTCTTCTCGCCCGCTTCGATTTTGAAGCGGCAGAAGAGAGCGCCCGATTCATCCTTCTCCAACCTTGCGGGACAGGAGAGAGCCACCGCTTCACGAACGCCATAAGCGACAGCGCCCGCCTCTCTTAAGTGGTAAGCGGGCTCCACACGCGCGTAGTCGAAAGTCGGCCGAAAGCGAACTTCAACCTCCGCTTCGCCATCCAAGCCCTCTACCAGCCGGAGGACGCGATAGCTTGAGGCTATGTCCTCGCGCTCGTGCGTCCCCGTCAGCCGCTCGACGGGCATCAGGTCGGTCAGGCGAAAGCGGCCCGTGCCGGTTGAAAAGATAGTCGTGAGAATATTGGTATTCTCTATATAAGAGCGCGTGCATGAAGCATGAGGGCTCACCGCGCCTACGCGAAAATAGCCGCCTTTATATCTGTCCAGCAAACGGCAGAAGATGGCCGGACTATCGAAGCGCGGCCAGCACAGCCAGTCAATCGAGCCGTGGCTTGAAACCAGCGATGCCGTGTGAGCGTCGCCTATGAGCGCATAGTCGCCTAAGGGTCTGTAATCGTTGTCGCCGCTGCCAGCCATCACTTTCCGACATGATAGCAGCTACAGGCACAACCCGGATAAAGGAAAAGGCTGATGGGATAATCTTCGGGCGGCCTTCTTTCAATACGTCCTCGTTCCGGCTACGGGCGGCTTGCGATTCTATAAGGGGATATTCCCCGTGTGTTACATAATTATTGTGAGAGGCCGGGCTAACTTCAAAGGGATGTTGAGTAGTAGAATTAAGCAAATGGAGGGCTAATCAATATGGCAGGCTGGGACGGCGACGCACTCGCCGGAAGCATGGAAGAGGCGCTTGAGAAGCAGCAGGAGGCTGCCGAGGCACGTCGCGCGGCGCGAAAGGATAAGACTTCGCCGGAGGAACTGGAACGCAGAGCACAAGAGGAGTCAAAACGGCTTTCTCGCGCGCGTATAGAGGAGCAACTGAAAAGTGCCACCAATCCCGCGCACAGGGCTATGCTGGAGCGCGCCCTCCTTTCGCTCAGTCCTGACGCCCCATCTAATGACGTTTCTGAAACGCATCACCATGAGGGTTGAGCGGGCGGTAAATCACGCGGCAAGGCGCGTAACAGCTTCAGGTTTTAGCAGCAGAGTCTCGCGCGTTACCTGTCGTTTGTACCGCCTTCGTTAATATGAACCTTCTTCCCGACACACGACTCGGTCGCTACGAAATCCGCTCGCAGATTGGCGCGGGCGGCATGGGCGACGTTTACCTGGCCTCGGACTCCCTGCTCGGCCGCTACGTCGCCATCAAGATATTCCCGCCTCAACTGGCACGGGAGGCAGAGCGCCTCGCACGCTTCGTGCGCGAGGCCAAGGCCGCCTCGGCCCTCAACCACCCGAACATTCTCACCGTCTTCGACGTGGGCAGACAGGCCGGCATGTACTTCATCGTCACAGAGCTGGTAGAGGGCCTAACCCTGCGCGACTGGGTAAGCAACGACCGCCCGTCGCTGGCGGAGCTATCGGACGCCGTCCGTCAAGCCGCCCTCGCGCTCAGCGCGGCGCACCGGGCCGGCATAGTCCACCGCGACATCAAGCCCGAGAACCTGATGCGCCGTAACGACGGACTGGTCAAGGTGCTGGACTTCGGTATTGCCAAGGTGATAGCGGGCGCCAGGGGGGCGGACGCACCGCTGGACGATATCTCTGTAACGACGACCGGGGCATTAGTGGGCACTGTGCGCTACATGTCGCCGGAGCAGGCTTTAGGCGAAGCGGTCGACGTGCGGACGGACATCTGGAGCCTCGGCGTAGTGCTATACGAGCTGGCCTCAGGCCGCCCGCCTTTTGACAAGGAGAGCCTGACCGCCACGCTCATAGACATCGCGTCGCGTGAGCCTGTGCCGCTGTCTGTCCTCGTCCCGCACGCGCCGGAGGCGCTCGGCCGAATCGTAGAGCGGGCGATGCGCAAGGCGCGCGAAGAGCGCTTCCAGACAGCCGCCGAAATGGCCGAGGCGCTGAGGGAGGCGGCGGGCGCTCTTGAGCAAGCGGGCCAAGCCGGTGCAACGGCCGTGTCGCCGGCGGGGCATGAGAACAGAACCTTGATACACCCGTCCGTGGTGGCCAGCCAATTCGGCTCTACCGCGAAGCTGACGACGGTTCAAGGCGCTGGGACGGATATGGAAGCGCGGCCCTCAGCGCCTCCTACGAACCTCTTGCAACGCGCTTCGAAGCTAATCGGGCGCAGGCGCGAGCTTTCTGAGGTGACGGCCGCGCTGCGTGCGCCCGGGGAGCGGCTGCTGACGCTGATTGGCCCGGGCGGAACGGGCAAGACGCGCCTAGCCCTGGAGGCCGGGCGCAAGCTGCTCGGCAGTGGGGATTTTTCAGACGGCGTCTTTGTCGTTGATCTCTCGCCGCTCTCGGACGCGGAATTGATAGCCTGGCCCATAGCTCAGGCGCTCGGCGTAATGGAGCCGCCGGGCGGCTCTCTCGCCGGCGCGCTCGCGCGGGAACTCTCCGACAAGCGGCTGCTGCTGGTGCTGGACAACTTTGAGCACCTGCTGGAAGGCGCGACGCTCGTCTCGGAACTGCTCGCGTCCTCGCCCGGACTGAAGGTGCTGGCGACGAGCCGCGCGCCGCTGCGGCTGAGCCAGGAGCGCGAGTACCCGGTCGAGCCGCTGGAAGTGCCGCCGCCCACGAGTTTGCCGCCGCTTGAAGATCTGGCGCGCGTCCCGGCCGTGGCGCTGTTCGTGGAGCGAGCGAGGGCTGCGAAGCCTACGTTCATGCTGACATCGGAGAACGCGCGGGCCGTCGCGGAGGTGTGCCGCAGGCTGGACGGGCTGCCACTGGCGCTGGAACTCGCTGCGGCACGCGTGAAGCTGCTGACGCCAAGGGCTATGCTGGACAGGCTGGACCAGCGGCTGAAGCTTTTGACGGGAGGGGCGCGCGACCTGCCCGGAAGGCAACAGACTATGCGCGGGGCATTGGCCTGGAGCTACGATCTGCTGGATGAGAACGAGCGCTCGGTGCTGCGGCGGCTGGCGGTCTTCATTAGCGGGTGCACGCTGGAAGCGGCAGAAAAGGTGTGCGGCGCGGGCGGCGAAGACGTGCTTGAGGCGCTGGGCTCGCTTGTCGAAAAGAGCCTGGTGAGGCAGCGAGAGCAGGAGGACGGAGAGGCGCGCTTCACCATGCTGGAGGTGGTGCGAGAGTACGCGCTTGAGAGGCTGGAGGCGAGCGGCGAGGCGGAGGCAGTCCGACTGGAGTTCGCTCGCTACTTCAAGCGCATGGCAGAGGAATCCGACCTGGATATACGAAGCGGGAATCAGGTGGCGTCCGTGCGGCGCTTGAGCCGGGAGCATGAGAACGTGAAGGCGGCGCTGGCGATTTTGCTCACGGCTGAGCCGCAGGAGGGGGCTGCGTTCGTCGGCAGCGTCCAATCGTATTGGAGCGCACAGGGCTACTCCGACGCCGAGCGGCGAGTCTGGCTGGTGAAAGCGCTTGACGCGGGGGAGCTTCCCCCGATGCTGCGGGCGAGGCTCCTGAACGGGTTGACCAGGTGCGAGGTACACCTGGGCCGTTCAGAGGCGGCGGTCATGTGGGGGCGCGAAGCCGTAAAGGCTGCACGAGCATCAGGCAATCCGGATGTCCTGGGCATCGCCCTAGGAGGCTTCGGCCACGCCCTGTCGGTTGCAGGAGACCTGAGCGCGGCGCGCGAGGCGTTCGGAGAGTCGGTTGAGATAGCCCGAGCGCTGGGCTCCTCACACTCCCTGTCGGTGGCCCTCGGCAGCCTGGGCGAGGTGGCACGCATAGCGGGCGACCTTCAGGCGGCGAGCGCCTACTACGAGCAGGCGCTAGATGCGGCGGGCCGCCACGTCCGCTCGAACCCGAACGGAATCATACTGGCGAACCTCGGAGGCGTGTCGCTAGAGCAGGGAGACTATGCGGCTGCCTCCGGCTACTACCGCGAGTCGCTGGCGGTCGTTGCGGAACTGGAGAACCGTATGTGGGCGGCGGTCGCCGTGGACGGGCTGGCGGCGGTTGCGCTCGAAGCGGGTGATGCGGAGAAGGCCGCCATGCTCGCGGGAGCGGCCGAAGCGCTCTGTGAAGCGGCCGGCTCTCATCTGGAGGAGTGGGAACAGTCGCTTCGCGACCGCTACGTAGCGAAGCTGCGCTCTGCGCTCGACGACAGGACGCTTGAGCGCCGTTGGGCGCGCGGGCGCGCGATGACGCTGCGCGAAGCCTCTGAGGCGGCGCTCGGAGAGTAAACGGCGAGCTTTTCTAGAGCGGGCCGCGCACGCGCGTATGGCTAAGACTGTTTCAAGCGATGGCAGCAACTTCGGCCCCTGCTTTCGTGAATCATACATCTTCATCAGAACATCACTTAGCCGAGAATCTTTGTGACCTGCCGGTGCGCGAGCACTATGTCCGGCTCTCTTTGAAGGGCGGCAAAATACTTTCGCCC
>DASVVZ010000203.1:0-5365 GCA_036389875.1 Pyrinomonadaceae bacterium | reverse complement strand
TTTTCTCTCTCTTCCCTTCTGCTTTTTTACTTTTTCGCTAAAAAAATCCGCCCGGCATTGGCTCAAAATGCCGGGCGGTGAATCACAGGAGGAATCGAACGTTACCCTGCCGCTTTTCCCCTTTAGCGGTCTTTTAGGAGTAACCTTGCCGTTTTCTTCGATGTCTTCTGTAACAACTATGGTTGCTTATTTTTCATAGCTGAGCACAATACCGTCGCCGCCCACGGCCCAGCCCCACTTTTTGTCCATAAACAGGGCGTAAAGATTCTCTTTCGTGCGGCTTTCCTGTCGCACCCAGGTGCGGCCCCCGTCCTCCGAGCGCAGTATGACGCCGCCGCGCCCTACAATCCATCCCAGGTCTTCATCCACGAAAGTCACGCTCAGCAGTGTCGAGCGCACCGGCACAGGGACGGAAGACCACGTTGCGCCGCCGTCCGTTGTACGCAGGACAGTGCCGCGCTCGCCCACGGCCCAGCCCACTCGCTCGTTGCGAAAGTCAACGTGATAGAGCGTGACGCCTGTGCCCGAAGCCTGCTTCGTCCAGGTCTGCCCGCCGTCACTGGTAAAAAGAATGGTGCCGCCCGCTCCTACTACCCAGCCGCGCCCCTCGGAAGTAAAATCCAGGTGAATCAAGTCCTCGCGCACGGGCACAAGCTGCTTTACCCAGGAAGCCCCGCCATCGCTCGTGTGAATAATCAGGCTCTCGACTATAACGTCGCGTCGGCTGGCGCTGCCTACGACCCAGCCCTTTCGTTTGCCGGAAAAGCGCACGCTGTAAAACTCGGCCATCGCGCCGCCGAACTCGCTCGCTTGAAACTCGCGCAGCTCGCGCCAGGTCTCGCCGCCGTCCTCAGTGCCGAAGATGTGGTTGCCAGCGAGCAGGTAACCGTCCGTCTTGTCACGAAAGTATATGTCGTTGATGGGGTCGGTTGTGCCGACGCTCTGCGAAGACCACGTGCGCCCGCCGTCCTTCGTGCGGCTCAGGAATCCGCCGTCGCCTGCTATCCACCCGCGCTTTGAATCGGCGAAGAAGATGGCGTTCAAATCTCTGCCGGTCTGCCCGCGCCGGGCAGCCGTCCAGCCCGCATTCTGCGCCGCCACGCAGACAGCAGCCAAAACCGTCAGAAGAAAGAGCGCATAAAATCTTCGCGCCGGAAATTTACCCCTCTTCAAGAGCATTCAATCAACTCCAGTTCTTTTCTCTCTCGCGCACACTGATACAACAGTCGGGCGCGAGTCTCAAGTTTAGACTTTATTTGAAGATAACACGGAAGCTATTTATTCTTCCCCCGACCGAATTCCCGTAACGCTTTTAGATGAACTCTGCTCTACGCATTTTAGAGACAAACGGTTCGATTCAAAAGGGCTCAAACGCTTTCATTAATTTTCACCATGCGAGAAGGCCACGGGATTGAAAACAGTAAGGGCCGCGCGTCTCAGGTTTGATGAGACGCGCGGCCCTCTGCTCAGGTAGGGGCGGAGAAGCTGTTCCCCTACGGGGTTGAAGCTTCTGGCCCGCTAGTTGGACGCGGGCTTTACACGGTAGACGCGGCCGTCCAGCACGACCAGCACCTGCTCGCCCAGCGAGAAGTACTCGGCCAGTCGTCGCTCGCGCTTCAGCAGGTCGAAGTATTCGTTGCTGCCGAAGATGACTACCATTTCGGGCAGGCGCGAATCCTGCTTGAACTCCGCGTCAGTCCAGACATTATCGCGCAGGTAGAAGGTCTTGCCGCCCGCCGCCTTCACGTTTGAAGAGAGAGCGTCATCCTTATCCACCGTCACGGCCTCCTGCTGCTTGCGCGCCATCTTGCTCTGCTGCACGGCCCCCATGCCGGTGGTGGCTCTGGCGTCGGCCGGGGCGGCCATAGAAGCGCTCGGAGCCGTATTTCTGGGGGCGTTATCGCGCCTTCCGGCACCCGCGCTGCGTTCCTGGTCGCGTCCGAGCGTACCTGTAGTTGTCGCTGGCTGCGCGCCAGGCTCAAGCGCAAGGTAAGAGGTGTAGGGCGTGACTATTCCATAGCGCGTGCCCAAATCGACTATCTCATCCACAACCTCTTTCTGCTCGCCGTTGGAGCGAACCTGCTCCATCAGCCAGCCCACGCGGCGGGTCGCCCACAGGCGCGGCAGGAAATCGTTCCCCTCATCTTTGAGCGGAAAACGAAGCTTGTCGTAAGCGAAGGTGCGAACCGCTCGACCGCTCTTACCCGAGAGCGCGATGCGTATATTCTCAAGGTCGCTCGAGTTGCGATAGCGGCCGATTAATGTAACCTGCGTTCCCTTGAAGAGGTCAGGCAGCTCGCGCGGGTAAGTCAAATCCGTGCGAACGCCGCCCATGTCCAGCTGCAAATCCGTCAGCACGGGGAAATTAACTTTCGAGAAGAAGCTTGAGACCTTGACCTCAAGATCTTCCTTCGGCTCCACGTAATCCGCCACGCCCCTGTTCTCGGAAGCCAGCTTGTCCAGAAGCGAGGTGTTCACGTCGTAGCCCACGCCGAAGGTGAACAGCCGTATGCCGGGCACGCGCGCAGAGTGAGCGTTGCTGACTATGCGGCCGACGTTGGTTTCGCCGACCGTAGGCAGCCCGTCCGTCATGAAGACCACAAGCTTCGGGCGGTCAGAGCGGTCGAACTGCTTCATGGCGGCGAGAAGAGCGCCGTTGATGTTCGTGCCGCCAGACGGCTTAAGTCCCTTGACGAACTCAAGCCCGCGCGCACGGCCCCGGTCATCAGCCGTTATCAGTCCGTTCTCCATCAGCTGCTCTTCGGTCGAGAAGGAGATAACGTTGTAGCGGTCGTCCGGCCTCAGGTTCCTTATGCCGAACAATAGGGCCGAGCGCGCCTTCTCCATCTTGCCCTCTTCCGACATGGAGCCCGAAGTGTCTAGCACGAAGACCACGTCCTTGGCCGTGTACTCCGTCTCAGACCAGTTGTCTTTGGGCGAGATGGTCAGAAGAAAATAGCCGTCCTTGCCCGGCTCCCTGTAGGTCAGCAGCGAGAGGCCGAAGTCCTGATCTGAAAGAGTGTAGAAGAGCTGAAAGTCCTGCGGCTCGCGCCCGCCCTGCGTCTCGAAAGAAAGCCGTACGGTAGCATCGTTCACGCGCTTGGTGTCAATCGAATGGCTGGGCGAATAGATGTTTCGCACGGGCTGCTTGCTCTCGATATCGATGCGGCCCGAGACAGAGCCCACCTGCGCCATATTTTTTCCTATGCCGAGGGGGTAGCGATAAGAGACCGTGCCGGATTCGGCCCCGAGCACCTGCGTGTAGGTAAGCTCAAGCTTCTTGTCCGAGCGCGCCGGTATGGGGAAAATGCTCGCCTGAAAGAGGTCTTTGCCCGCGTACTCAAGGAGGCCCGGGTCACGCTGGCGGCGGACTATCTCGTCGTATATGCGGCGCGCTTCTTCGCGCGAGCGCACTTCGCCCACCAGCTTTCGATCGCCGTCCCAGATGGCGAACTCGACTATAGAGGCCGATTCGGGGATGGGGAAGAAGTAGGTTCCCTCAAGCACTGCGTTCGTGTCGTTACGAAAGATCTGAGTGACGTGCGTCGTGGCGACCTGTCCCTTGATGGTCGTCTCTATGTTAATGGACTTGATTGGAAGCGAACGTGGAAGGGTGACAGGCTGCGGCGGGCGCGGGCATCTATCGCAGGGTCGCGGCACAATCACGCCCTGCGCCTGGACGCTCAAAGCGGCTGCGGCGACCACAAATAGAGTAAACATCAGGTAGATAACGGCTCTTTTAGTTCGCATATATATCTCTCCTCAAATACTATCTTGGAGCGCACTCTTAAAGCCGAGGCGTGCGCTTTTGCCTGATAGAACGGCCCCTGCCCTCTTTCTTGCACATGTGTTGGTTTAAAAATGGAAGATGGCCTTTGTGCGCTTGACATATGATTGCATCTGGTTTACCTTCTGCGCGCTTTATATTTCGGTTTCGCGGGAGTCTCACACTCACAGCCTCTCGTAAACCCTCAAACTAAAGTAAACCATTAAGAGTTTTCTCTTGCCCAGAGCGATATAGAAGCTCGGTCTTCTATCTTGAGCGGACGTGTTCGGCTGGCTTTACGGCCTCCCGCATTTAAGGAGGCACACGTCTGTTTCGTCCGGGTACTCTGCTGTCCCGACCGATACGCGGGCACTGATTATCCTCAACCTAATCAAATTAAGGAGTAGTTTGAATGACTCTAGTGAAACATTTTAAAGATGGCCGGGCGCGGCATGCGGGGCTGGCTCTGAGCCTGCTTGTGTTGCTGTTCGCCTGCGCCTCTTCCGTCTTTGCACAAAACAACCAGTCTCAGGGATTGAAAATGTCTGACCTACTGAAGCTTCCGGGCAAGGTTATTGCCGAAGGCGCCAACACCAGACCGACAGAGAGATTCAGAGCCGCCAGGTACAGGGTCGAAGAGGTAGCTCTTCCGAGCGCCGCCGAAGTCAGGATTAACGACCGCATAGCCACCGTCGATAAGGCTTATCGTGTCACCATCATCGGCGGCCCCTTCGAGGTCAGGGCCATGCCTTCGGTCGTCTGGATAAACGACGTGGCGGTCGGCTACGGCGTAGAGAGCGAAGACCTCACGGAGATTACGGCTGTGACCTTTGACGAATCGCTGATAGTCGAAGGCGCCAGCATCTTTCTCTCTTACGGCGACAAAAAGAACAGAGAAGAGCGCGTGGAACTACCTGAAAAGCTGAAATTGGGTAGCGCGAGAGGAGGCCGCCAGTGAAAAAGATAGGTCGGCTTCAAACAATCGCATCGCTCGCTTTCTTGCTTTTCCTGACAGCGCTCGGGGCGCAACAGGCTAAGGCGCAAACGCCTGACCCCGGCACGCAGGGCCCCTACGCAGTCACGCGTGAAGAGTACAACTACGGGAACCTGGCCTTTACGCCATCGAACTTCCCCAGCGCCGTAGAGTTGATTGCCTCCGTGCATCACCCCACGGATATGACGAACGGCCCTTTCCCCTTGATAGTTCTTCTGCACGGGCGTCACGTGACCTGTTACAGGAATACTCAGGTCGCTTTGCGCTGGCCCTGCGCGAGCACGCAGACGCCAATCCCCAGCTATCAGGGATATGATTATCTGGCCAGCACCCTGGCCAGCAACGGCTACATAGTCGTCTCCATCAGCGCCAACGGCATCAGCGCCTATGACGCGCAGGTGACGGACTTAGGGATGCAGGCCAGGGCCGAGCTTATCCAGCGCCACCTGAATCAGTGGAACACCTTCAACACGGCGGGCGCTGCTCCGTTCGGCACGAAGTTCGTCGGCAAAGTGGACATGACCAGAATAGGCACTATGGGCCATTCGCGCGGCGGCGAAGGAGTAGTCAAGCACTATCTTTATAATGCCTCGCTGGGCTCTCCC
>DASVVZ010000202.1:0-10422 GCA_036389875.1 Pyrinomonadaceae bacterium | reverse complement strand
CTCAAACGTGCGCGTCTACCAATTCCGCCACTTCGGCTCTTTGTCAAAACAGGGGCGCAGGCTCTCAGGGTTTAAGCCTCGCCCGTACTTCTTTAACTACCTATTCGCAGGCGGCCTCTGTCCCTGCTGAGTATTAGCCGTATTGGACGTAGCAGGAGGCGGCGTCGTTGTATTGGCATTAGCAGGCGGCGCCGCGGCGTTTGCGTTCGACTGAGGCGCGGTCGTCTGAGGCGCTGCGGGCTGCACGGGAACGGTTTGCGTAGCCGAGTTGGTGTTCCCCGGAGCAGCAGCAGGCGCAGCAGGCTGCGTAGTGCTTTCCGGCTCAGATTGCAAGACCGAACGCGAGCCGAGAATTGCCGGCAGCCCCAGCAACAGAGCGCACAGCATGAAGAGGGCTGCCGCTCCGATGGTTATTTTGGCGAGCAGGGTCTGCGTGCCGCGCGGGCCGAAGGCCGTGCTGGAAACGCTGCTGGAAAAGAGCGCGCCCGCGTCAGCCTTGCCCGGCTGCAACAGTATAGCGACTACCAGAACGATGCAGGCCAGAATAAAAAGACCGTATAAAGTATAGATCAACAAAACGCTATCCTCTGTTGTAATTGACAATCTGCGCGAAGCTGTCGGCCTTGAGGCTTGCACCGCCTACGAGCGCGCCGTCTATGTCCGGCTGCTTCATGAGGCCCGCTATGTTGTCGGGCTTGACCGATCCTCCGTAGAGGAGGCGAAGCCCGTTTGCGGCCTCATCAGAATGTCTTTGCGCGAAAACGCGCCGGATAAACGCGTGCATTTCCTGCGCTTGCTCCGGCGTCGCTGTGCGTCCAGTGCCTATGGCCCAGACGGGCTCGTAGGCGATTATGATACGCGTCAGGTCTGAGGCTGTCAAACCGCTAAGCCCGCCCTCTAACTGGCCGCTTACGACCGCTTCTGCATTGCCTTCCTCGCGCTGCTCAAGCGTTTCTCCCACGCACATAATGACGGAGAGCCCGGCCACCAGCGCCGCCTGCGTCTTGCGGCTGACGAAGGTGTCGGTCTCGCAGTAAAACTGCCTGCGCTCGGAATGGCCTATGATGACCTGCGCGCAGCCAGCGTCGCGCAGTTGTGCCGCCGTGACTTCGCCAGTGTGAGCGCCGTACTCCATTTCCGTAGAGCAATTCTGCCCCGCGACCTGAATGTTGGAGCCCTCAAGTCGGTCGGCCACAGTCTTCAAAGCCGTAAATACAGGCGCAATCACCACCTCGCAATGATTGGCGTTCGCTACCAGAGGCTTCAGCGCCAGCGCGGTCTCAACGCTTTCGCCCACGGACTTATACATCTTCCAGTTTCCGGCAATAACGGGTTTTCTCATAATCAGTTTTCAGTTTCCGGTTTTTAGTTCTCAGTTAAAAGCAAACTGTGTATTTGCTGAATACTGAGAACTAAAAACTGGAAACTATTTTTTATCGTTAAGAGCGGCGACGCCCGGCAACTCGTCGCCCGCAAGGAATTCGAGCGTCGCTCCGCCGCCCGTAGAGATGTGCGTGATGCGGTCCGCCACGCCCGCCTGCGTGACGGCCGAGACGGAGTCGCCGCCTCCGACTATGACGGTTGCGCCGCGATCCGCCGCCTCCGCCACTGCGTGCGCGATGGCGATAGTTCCCTGGTCGAAGGGCTTTTCCTCAAAGTATCCCATGGGGCCGTTCCAGATGATGGTCTTGGCGTCGCCGAGCGCTTCCGAGAAGTGCGCGGCTGTTTCCACGCCTATGTCCAGCCCTACGTGCCCGGCGTTCGTGAATTCAATCGGAATGGTTTTGGCGACCACCTCTTCGCCCTTAACAGGCTCGTAGGAATCCACAACCTGGTGGTCTGTTGGGAGAAGCAACTGAATGCCGGACTCTTCGGCGCGCCTCTTTATCTGAAGCGCCGTCTGCTGCATCTCATTTTCGACCAGGGATTTTCCGACCGTGAAGCCCTCGGCCTTGAAGAAGGTGTAGGCCATAGCGCCGCCTATCAAGAGCCTGTCAACCTTTCTGTCAATCAGCGCGTTGATGACGGGAATCTTGTCCGAGACCTTGGCCCCGCCGAGGATTGCTACGAACGGGTGTTGCGGGTTGTTGATGACGCGGCCGAGATAATCCAGCTCCTTCTCCATCAACAGACCAGCCGCGGCCACCCGTACGTGCTTTGTGATACCGGCGGTTGAAGCGTGCGCGCGATGGGCCGCGCCGAATGCATCGTTGACGTAAACGTCGCACAGGGCTGCAAGCTCTGAAGCGAACTGGTCGTCGTTCTTCTCCTCTTCCGGGTGAAAGCGTAGATTCTCAAGCAGCAACACGTCGCCGTCCGTGAGCCGGTCAACCTCCGCCTTAACTTCAGGGCCTGTGCAATCCGAAGCGAACTTCACAGCCTTACCGAGCAGCTTTGACAGGTGCCCTGCCACTGGGCGCAGGCTGTACTTCTCCGTGCGCTGCCCCTTCGGCCTTCCCAGGTGAGAAGCCAGAATCACACGCCCGCCTTGCTCTATCACATACTGAATCGTCGGCAGAGCCGCGCGTATACGCGTGTCGTCCTCTACCATGCCGTCGTCCGAAAGCGGCACGTTGAAGTCCACGCGCACAAAGACACGCTTGCCCGCTAGGTCAGCGTCTTTGATTGAAAGCTTGTTCATAAGTAAAAGTACTGCGCGATGAGTGATGAGTACTGAGAAAAAGAAAGAATGCTTTCACCTTCTAATCATCCCTCAGCACTCATCACTTCTTTTACAGCCCCTTTCCGGCGATGTACTTGATGAGGTCGCGCACGCGGCAGGAATAGCCCCACTCGTTGTCGTACCAGGAGAGGACTTTAACCAGGTTGCCGCCTATGACCTTTGTGTATTCGGCGTCAATGATGCTCGAATTCGGGTTCTTGCGGAAATCCACGGAGACGAGCGGCTCTTCCGAGAAGGCCAGTATGCCGCTCAGCTCTTCGTTGGCGGCGTTCTTCAGGGCCGTGTTGACCTCTTCGGTCGTGGTCTCTTTTTCGACCTCCATCACCACGTCTACGAGCGAGACGTTCGGCGTAGGCACTCGCACGGAGATGCCGTCGAATTTTCCTTTAAGCTCGGGCAGGACCAGCGCGACGGCCTTGGCCGCGCCCGTGGAGGTCGGAATCATGGAGATTGCCGCCGCGCGTGCGCGCCGCAAGTCCTTGTGCGGCAGGTCAAGCAGCTGCTGGTCGTTCGTGTACGAGTGAATCGTGGTCATCTGAGCCGTGCGAATTCCGAACCGCTCGTGTATGACCTTTGCCACGGGGGCCAGGCAGTTCGTCGTGCAGGAAGCGTTCGAGATGATGTGATGAGCCGACGCGTCGTAATCGTTCTCGTTGACGCCCAGGACAATCGTGATGTCCTCGTTCTTGGCCGGGGCAGAGATGATTACCTTCTTGACTGTGCCGCGCATGTGCTTGCGCGCATCTTCGGCCTGCGTGAAACGGCCCGTGGATTCAATGACAATCTCCGCTCCCACCTCTTCCCAGGGAATCGCCGCAGGGTCCTTTTCCGAGAAGACTCTACATTCGTCCGAGCCGACGCGAATGCCGTTCTCCGTGGCGGAGATGTCGTGCTCAAGATTGCCCAGCACGGAATCGTATTTCAAAAGATGCGCCAGCGTCTGTATGTCCGTCAGGTCGTTGACGGCCACGAAATCTATATCGCTGTCACCGATTGCCGTGCGCAGGACATTGCGGCCTATGCGACCGAAGCCGTTGATGCCAACTTTGACTGCCATTTACCTACCTCCTCGCCTGAGCTGTGGTCGGAAGAAATGCGCCCACATGAGTTGAGATGAAAAGTCTTCGCGGGCGCTTACGCCTCGCTCGTCCCACTATTGGTAAGATGATTCCCAAAAGCGGAAATTGTACCGCTACAATAAGGGCGTAAACTCGCGCGATTGATAAAGAAGTGCAAGATAATGCGCGCAAACACGGACTGTCAAGCGAGGCACATGAGGTGCATGTTTTTGAAACCGTTAAGGTACGCGGGTCGTAGTAGGCTTTGGCTCCTCGCAATCTGGCCGGAAAACAGATACATTTTGCGTTCGGGCTTGGAACCATTGCATCTCAATCTTAGGGAGTTTCGGTCGAATGACAATCAGTTTGGTGCGCCGGACGCTCGTAACGGCCGTCACTTTAGCTCTATTAATCCTGCTGCTTCAGGCAGCTTCCATCAGCGCGCGCGCACAAAGCCTACAGGCCGCTAGAACCATCACGCTTCTGAGCGGCAGCGAGACATCGGCAGGCTCCGTCGTCACCATCACTGCCGACGCGCCGCTCGCGGATTACGCTTCGTACAGGAGCGAAGACCGCTTCTTCGTGGTGGTACGCTCGGCTGAAGTGGCGCGCGTGGAGACGAATCTCAACGGGCGCGGCTTTGATGACGCACAGTTGCAGAGGCGCGAGAATGACGCCGTCATCTCTTTTCGACTAAAACCCGGCACGACCGCACGCGTCACACAGAAGTTCAACCGGCTGGAGATACTTTTTTCTACGAACGGCGAGCCTATTGTAGCCTCTGACGCAGGGGCCAGGCCCGCGCCGACGCCTCCCGCCACTTCGCCCGTGCAGCAGCCGCCCGGCACGCAGCCTAATCCGAATCTGCCGAGGGAAGCACAGCCTACGACGAATCCGAACCAGCCGCCGGGAGCAAGGCCGCAGAGCCCGCAAACGCCGCCCGGAGCGATTACCACGACTCCGCAAACTACTCCGCAGACGACCCGGCCCGTAACGCCGACGCAAGCTCCAACGGTGACGCCTAACGTGCCGTCAACGTCTACAGATTCGCCCGCTGGCACACCTACTACTATTCAGGATCAGTCGGGCGATATCAGGGAACCCCTGTTCCAGCAGCAGGAGTCAAGGCCCGTGCCGCCGCTTCCTTCATTAACAAGGCTGGGCGTCTCATCGGACGACATGCTGCCGCTCTCCCTGAACGATGCTATACGAAGGGCGCTTGAGCAGAACAACGACATAGAGGTGGCGCGCCAGGACGTTCGGTTCGCAGAGACGCAGCTACGCGCGCTCGAAGGCTTCTACGAGCCGACCCTGAACTTCAACCCGCAGATAACCAATAATGTTGAGGCACAGCAATCCACGCTGGGCGGAGCATCAGGCTCAAGCGGCACGGTCAATCGCACAGACATACAACTCAACAATTCAGTCTTAAAGTTTTTCCGCACGGGCGGCGGCCAGTACGAGTTCTTCTTCAACAACCTGCGCCGCACGACCAACTCCAGCTTCAACCAGTTCAACCCGGTCTATTCCGGCGCGCTCGGAGTCCAGTTTACTCAGCCGCTCTGGCGCAACCGTTCCATAGACAATAACCGCAGGCAGATTCGCATACAGAAGAAGCGGCTGGAGCAGACGGACGCCGATTTCCGTCGCCGCACGATTGATGTCATCTCCGCAGTGCAGGCCGCCTACTGGAATCTGGTCTTCGCGCTCAGAAACCAGCAGAACCAGATAACGAACCTGAATCTGGCGCGCGAGAATTTCCGCCGGATAGAGGCGCAGATCGCTGCCGGTGCCGCCGCACCCTTCTCCCGCGCGGAGGTTCAGACCGAGCTTGCCAACAGAGAATCCGAGTTGCTCTCAAGCGTTCAACAGGTCTCGATTGCCGAGAACGCTCTGAAGCAGCTAATCCTCAAAGACCCGCAGAACGTGGAATGGCGCGCTCAGCTTGTGCCCACCGACAACCCGACTTTCGATTCTACGCCCGTGAATTTACAGGACGCTTTGACGGAAGCGCGTGCAAACCGCCCCGAGCTGAAGCGCCTGAATCTTCAGCAGGATATTAATCAGATAGACATACAGTATTTCAGGAACCAGACGCGCCCGCAGATAGACCTGACGGGCGGCGTCTCAACGACCGGACTTTCCGGCACGCCGACCGTCGCGACTTCGGGCACAATCGTCCCTCTCATCGGCGACAATCCGAATACCAGCGAGACTGCTTTCCTGCTCGATCAGATTAACCAGATAAGGGCCACGCAGGGCTTGCCCGGTGTTGTAGTTCCGAACGTAGAGATACCGTCAGCCGTGCCTGAGAGGTTGGTTGGCGGCTACGGCAGGACGCTGCGAAACCTCTTCAGCCTTGAGAACAGGAACATCATCGTAGGCGTCAACATACAGATACCTTTCAGGAACAAGACGGCAGAGGCCAACCTGGCCGGAGCCCGCATACAGCAGACGCAGACCGAGGCATCCAGAAGAGGCCAGGAGCAACTGGTCGAAGTCGAAGTCAGAAACGCCGCGCAGAATGTGGAGACCAGCAGGCAGAGAGTCCTGTCCGCACGCGCCGCACGCCAGAGCGCGGAGATTCAGCTTGAAGGCGAGCGCAGGCTTTACCAGGTCGGCAGAAGCACCACGTTCCTGCTGATTCAGCGAGAGAACGAGTTGGCGAACGCAAGGAATCAGGAGATACGAGCCGAGACGGACTACAACAAGGCTCTGGCCGAGTTGCAGCGCGCAACCAGCACTACGCTCCGCGCCAACAACATCATCATAGAATCACCCGTGGCCCCCTGATTTAGTCACCCCGAAGCCCAAGCGCCAGTTGAGCGGCGAGCATCGTTATTAAGTTGACGGCTCGCCGCTTACGCTTTTATAAGTGTTGCGGGCGAAAATGAAAATCACCGCAACGATTATCACCTTCAACGAAGAGTCGAATATACGCGCGGCCTGCGAGAGCGTCTCATGGGCCAACGAGATTCTGGTGGTCGATTCTGAGTCCACAGACCAGACGCGCGAGATCGCCGAAGAGTGCGGCGCCCGCGTCATTAAGAGGGCATGGCCCGGCTTCTCTGAGCAGAAACAGTTTGCGGCGGACGAGGCCGCGCACGAGTGGATTTTCAGCCTTGACGCGGACGAGCGCGTGTCCGAAGAGCTTCGCCACTCGATCGAAGATCTTCTCTACACGAATGAAGAGAGATTGGCGGACGGCTATCGCGTGGCGCGTCGCTCCTTTTACATGGGGCGATGGATTCGCGGCGGCGGCTGGTATCCGAACCACCAGTTACGTCTCTACAGAAAATCCAGGGGAGAATGGAAAGGCGCTTACATACACGAGTCCGTGAAGATGGAGGAGGGCGCACGCGTCCAGACCCTGGGCGGAGACCTCTTGCATTACAGCATACGTGATGCCGAGCATCACAATAGAATGATCGGCGAGCGTTATGCTCCACTGGCTGCCAGGCAGATGTACGAGGCGGGACGGCGCACTTCGGCTTTCAAAATCTACACAGCCGGGACGACAGCTTTCATCAGAAGCTTTCTGCTCAAGGGCGGTTTCCGCGACGGGCTGGCCGGTTACGCGATCGCTCGCTTCGCCGCTCACAACGCATACCTGAAGCACCTGCTGCTGTGGGAATTGCAGAATAAGAAGAGCGCAAAGAGCTATGAAAGCTAAGCTCGACGGGCGCGCTATTTTTCTATGCGCAGGTTTGATGTGGGAAGCAGTTGGCGGGGCGAAAGATTTGCTATGGCCATCGGTGAAGCCTGCGAGTTAATGACTTCCGACAAAAGCTGATCCTCCATCTGCCGGTTGTCCCAGATACGATTTCCCTTATCCAGTATGGCGAAGACTATCATCCCCTTGTCGTAGGTATAGACAATACCGGCAAGGCTCGCCATTCCTCCGTCAACTTCGTAGGTGAGCGTGCCCGTCTTACCCACGACCGCACCTTCCAGTCCCGTGCCAGCCAGTCGGCGGCGCAGAGTGCCCGCGTCGTCGCTCGCCACGGGCATGATGTCTTCAGGCAGCAGGCCCTGCCGCGCCGCCTCTTCTACTAGAGCGCGAATTACCGTCAGAAGCCCGCGCGGCGTCATGCGATTGTGCTCGCGCCCAGAGACTCTTGCGATAGTCACCTGTGACGCGGGCAGCTTCAGTTCTTCAATCAGGAACTTCTGAACTGCGTTCGGGCCTCCGACTGCGCCGCCGATTCCCTCTGCCATGAAATTGCTTGAGCGCGCGTTCATGTAAAGCAGCACGTCGCGCAACGGGCAGGAATCCAAAGTGAAGAGACGGCTGCCTGATGTGCCGCCCGCGACTCCCGTCGTCACGTTGCCCAGACGCAGCGCGCGACCCAGCCGCGCGGCCGAGTCTTCAGGAGACTCGCTGAAATTGAAACAGAAGCCGGGCGAGACCATCACGCCGCCCTGCACTCTCTTGATGCCGCGCGAGCGCAGTTCTGCTGCAATCATCGCAGCCCCTGCGTCTCCGAAGGTCGGGTCGCTCCCCATGAAATAGAGCAGGCCGCGAAAATTCCCCTGCTCGTCCACCTGTCCGTCGGCGTAGACCTGCGTGCGAAAGCGATAATCCGCGCCGAGCTTCTTCAGCGCCACCAGCGACGTTGCCAGCTTAATCAACGAAGCGGGATTGAAAACCTCGTCCGCATTATGTGAGGCAAACAGTTTATCGTGATTCAGTGACTCTATCAGCAGACCGTGCGTTTCCGGAGCCTCGTTGCGCGCCGCGTACCAGACGGCCGCGTCGAAGACGGGCTCCATAGCAGCCGTGGCTTTACTCGCGGCTTTAGCGTCCGAGCCTATGGCAGAGATAATCGCGGCCGCGGGCTGCTGCTGCTGTTGACGCGAAGGGCTCTCTGTGAGCGAGTAGGGAATGAGCGCGAGCGTCGTGACGGCTAATAGCCCAAGGCAGAGTATCGCGACTATATGATGCCTGGAACGATTCAAACCTTTTCTCCGAAGCTGATAGAGAATCAACCGTTAGCTAGTGATAGAAGACAGATGACTGCGGGCTGCTATTAAAAGCTCTTTCGCAAACGGCCGCAGAAGCCGTATGATGCGAGAGGCCCCATGCGCGCGTCAAGCCTAAAGTGTTACTGAATGAGAGCGCGCACCCCGGCCCAAGGTAAACTTTGCATGAACATTTTCATATCTTTTCTGATTAGTGAGTCCACCTTTGGACTGCCGGTTCCTCTCGCCGCCATTTTTATAGGGGTGCTCGGCGCAATCATCGGAAGCTTTCTAAACGTGGTTATCTATCGCCTGCCGCGCGAGGAATCCATTGTCTTTCCAAACTCTCGCTGCCCGCAATGCTCTACGGCGATTCACGCTTACGACAACATTCCTGTACTGAGTTACCTGATTCTTCGCGGGCGCTGCCGCAAGTGCGACGCTCCAATCCCCGCACGCTACCCTGCCGTAGAAGCCATTACGGGTCTGCTGTTCGTCGCGGTCTTTCTGCATGACGTTATCGGACGGAACGGGCCGACGGCGGCGCTTCCCTTCGACCTGGCTTTCGTCTCGGCACTGGTTGCGCTCATCTTCATAGACGCAGAGCACATGATTCTGCCGAACGCCATTACCTACCCGGGCATAGTCTTTGCGCTCGTCGCTAGGCTCCTGCTTCCCTTCCTGATGGGCGCGAATGCTTTCGATGACCTGCCGTCGCTCGTAGGCGTCTCCGCGCTCGCGGGCCTGCCCGTCTGGGCCGTTTCGCTGGCGGGCGCCGTGCTGGGAGCGCTGGCGGGCGGAGGCTCTTTGTGGCTTATGGGCTGGCTCTGGGAGAAGCTTAGAAAAGTCGAAGCCATGGGGCTCGGCGATGTGAAGATGATGTTCATGGTAGGGGCATATCTGGGCTGGCGTTTGAGCGTACTGACGATCTTTCTGGGCGTCATCACGGCCTCGCTGACCGGCATACTGCTGATGCTCAGGCGCGGCGAGCGCGACATGCAGATGCTGCTTCCCTTCGGAATCTTCTTAGGCGTCGGCTCCATCATAGCTCTGCTCGCGGGCGCTGCCATCATCAGTTGGTACGCCGGACAGTTTTAAGAACAGTTTTGAGTTTTCAGCAAAGACGCGGTCTGCTTTTATCTGAAAACTGATTACTGATTACTGAAAACTGCTTTTATGCGCTACAGGAATCGGTCGAATCTGGTGCTGGTATTGTTGGTGGGCGTCTTTCTGCTCGCCAACCTGTTCGCCGTGGGGGTGCTGGCCGTAGCTTCGCGCGGGGAAGCTACACGCGGCTCGCTTCTGGTCATAGTGGCGGTGACGACGCTCGTGGCGGGCCTGGTCTTCATAGTGCTTATGCTCAGGTGGCTGCTCAGGCCATACAGGCAGTTGGTGGGCGAGGCTGAGCGCGCGCCCGTAGCCATCTCTTCCAACAGCACACGCAACGAAGCAGAGTTCGTGCTAGAGACATTTCAATCGGTGGTCGCTCGTCTTCAGGCACAGCAAAGAGAGCTTGAGGCTCTGGGCGCGGAGGCGCGCGCGCGTGCCGTCTCGGCAGAAAAGTTCAGCGAGCGCATCATCGCAAGCGTCCCGTCCGGCCTCATAGCCTTTGACGCGGAAGGACAGGCGACGGTTCTGAACGCTCCGGCGCGCGCCCTTATAGAAGTTGGCGAGGAGGCTGCGGGCAGGCACGTTCGCAGCGTCCTGGGTCACGCGCCC
>DASVVZ010000201.1:0-2479 GCA_036389875.1 Pyrinomonadaceae bacterium | reverse complement strand
CGTCCTTGTTGTCGGTGTACTGCTGAAGAAATCCAATCTGGCCGCTGGCCGAAGTGATGGCTACAAGGTCATTCGGCCCCATCTCTTTATCAATGTATTTAGCGATGGCCTCCTTTGCCTTCTTTAAGTTCCCGGCGCTGATGTGCATGTCGTCTATGAAGAAGGCGACTATGCGCCCGCGCGCTAAGGGGCGTGAGGCCGGGCGCGGAGCAGAAGGGGCAGAGTTCAACGCGCCCGCCGTTTGGGCTTCTTCGGTCGCGGAGCCTGCGGCCACCCGCTCAAAGAAGCTGACTTCGACGGGCTTGCCGTCGACTTTCAGCTCGAAGTCCTCCTTCTTCAGCCCGTCTACGAATCGTCCCTGCTTATCCTGAACGCTGACGCTCGTCTGCACTAGCTGCGTGCTGATTCGTACGACATCCGTTTCGTCCTGAGAATCGTTTGTGATTTCCTGGGCCGCAACGGCCTGGGCGATTAGAAGCGTTGCGACGGCCGTTAAGAGAAACCTGCCGGGCTTATTGTGTGGGCTCATATACACCTCTAACAGTTAATACCGCGTAGGTGGCTCGCTGATATAACAGCGAGCGTGAGATATAGCTGAAAGCTGTCCCCTGGCCCGTTCTCTTTACTGAACTTCGAAGCGAATGCGCTGCGAGGCGCTGGTCTTGGCGATGCGATCTATGGCGGTGACCTGAAGTATGTACTGCCCCGCGCTCATCTCTTGCAGCGGAAGCTCCGCCGCGTAGGCCAGCCTGGCGAGGTCTTGCGATTCCGTCGAGACCCTTCGTAGCGGAGTTGTGACGACCGGCTGGTCGTCGCGGAAAATCTGAACCTGTAAAGCCACATCCGGCTGTGCGCTCGCGGCCCGCGCGGCGTTGTAGATGTAGACCAGGAAGCGCAGGCTGGACGCGCGACCGAAGCTGTGGTCCACGCTGACGGCCACGCCTTCCGTCAGGCTCTCGGCCCTCTTCTCCTCCGGGGCCGCATACGGCCTTCGCTCGCCAACGATGAGACTGCTCAGGGCCAGGTGCTGCCTGGACAGGTCAGGTATCTCGACCCACTGCGTGGCGCTCCCCGTCTGCCCGCTCGCATCGTCTCGCGCGGCCACCCGTACCTGATAAAGACCAGGCTTGAGCGTGGCCCGGTAATTGTAGACTATGTCCGGAAGATTCGCGTCCGTCGTTTGAGCGCTCGACGTAACGGTCAAACGCTCTCTGAAACGCCCCATCGACTTGCCCTGGGAATCTATGATTACGCCCGCTATATCAACTACGGCCCCTGATTTTCCGTCCCTCTGCTGAAACTTGAGCGCGCCGCTTTCTACCTTCATCGAGGCGACGAGGGTTGAGCCCGTGACGGGCACGTCCATGTAGCTCAGCGCAAGTCTGGTCGGAAGGCCGCGCTGCGGAAAGAGAGAGTTGAGCGCTTTATGCAGCGGGTCAACGGGCGCGCTTGTCTTCACGCTCGCTTTCTCCGTCTGCCTCTTCTCCGGCGTGTTGTCGAAATAACCGCGCTGGACTCGAACAGAAAGCTCGGGCCGGTTCCTTATGCCGACCTCTATGCGGTGAAACTTTTTGCCGCGTCCTTCTTCACCCGCGGGACGCCACGCGAGCAGGTAATACAGCGAGGTCTCGCTAAGCGCCCGCGTCATGCCTGTCTCAATCTTATTGGTGTTATAAATCAGACGCCCGCCCGTATCAACCGCCAGCGCGTTCATCACGTCCTGCGATGCTGCAATCTCAGCCCCCCCGGCCTGCTGCATGCGGCCCGAAGGGTCAAAGGGAACGTCCGTGCCCGCTTCGGGAAGACCCGTAACCAGCCCCTTTGCATCCATAGAGTAGATGACTACGCCGGAACGCGCAGAGGCATCCACAATGTTTCTAACCCTCTCAAGGGTGCTGCCGTTTCTGGCATCCAGAAAGATGCCGTCAGAGATAAAGAAGATGAGCTTTCGTCCCGCCAGCCCGGAGGCAGAGCGAGCCAGTCCCTCAAGAGTCGAGAGCGTGGCTCTGTTGGTGCGCTCCATCTGCTGTAGCAAAACATTGGCGCGGCCCTTGACGATGGCCTGCGCCGTAGGGAATCCCATGCCGGGATTCTGACGCATGGTCTCGTCTATGAAATAAGTGTTGACGCCCTGGTCGCCCCTGTCTATCAGCAGCGCATTGTAGATGCTCATGGGCGGGCGCTCTGTGTCGCGCGGGTCAAGGTTCCTGTAGCTGATGCGGGCCAGGGCGGCACGCAGCACGTCCTTGTTGTCGGTGTACTGCTGAAGAAATCCAATCTGGCCGCTGGCCGAAGTGATGGCTACAAGGTCGTTCTGCCCCATCTCCTTGTCTATGTATCTTGTGACGGCTTCCTTGGCCCTCTTCAGGCTGTCGAAGGCCATGTGCATGTCATCTATGAAGAAGGCGATTATGCGCCCTCTATCGAGCGGCTTTGTGCCTGTAGTCCCCCTGACCTGCACCCCTGAGCCGCCACGGGC
>DASVVZ010000200.1:0-3221 GCA_036389875.1 Pyrinomonadaceae bacterium | reverse complement strand
AGATGAGCCCGGCGATCATCCCGCGCCGGCGGATGTGGCGGATGATGTCGTCCAGCTCGGGGTGCATCAGCGGCTCGCCGCCCGAGATGGTGATGACGGAAGTGCCCAGGTCTGCCAGCTTGTCCAGCCGCTTTATCATCTCTTCGAGCGGCACGGGCTCAGACACCTTATCGTATTCGTTGCAGTAGCCGCACGCCAGATTGCAGCGACGCATGGGAATGACGTGCGCCAGCACCGGGTGATTTTTTGAAACGAGAGCGCGCGTGATAAAGCTAGCCTGGCGCAGTTTCCATTTTAGAAAGGTGCTTCTCTTCATCTATCTCTATCAACATATCTGGAAGCGACGGCCCGCGCCGGTGAGCGCTTTCGGGGGAAAGCCGCGAGCGCGCGCCCCTCAACGATCGGTGCTTCCATGTACTCAGGATGCAATGCGAAAGGATATGCGAGACACGTGCCGCATGGCAAGGGCCTGAGCAGTAAACACCAGGCTCCTTACATAAAAACTGAAGGGCTCCGGTCTTAGATAAAGTCCCAGAACCCTTCGTCTGAAAAATCCGACAGTTGGAGCGTTAGCTCTTCACCCGCTTCACGCCGTCCGGCAACTGCTGGCGGAAGTGGTCGGGCGAAATGACATCGTTCTTTTGCAGGTTAGTCAGGCGCACGGTGGTCGAATCGTCATTGCGCTCGACTACTTTGGCCTGAATAAGATTGCCGCCACCGTCAACCCAGATTTCCGCGTACTTGTAGCTGGCCGCACCCTTCGGCGTAATCTTCAGGTGCGACGTTCTGACGTCGCCATACAGAGACTCTTCGCCCAGGTACTCCGCGTTGAAGTTCGAGCGAATCTCGGCCGCAGACATGTTCATGTAGCCCAGCACGCTGCTGGCCTTTGTCGTTTTCTTGCCGCTCGTGGCGCGTCCCTCGTAAACTACGTTCTGGCGCTGGTTATAAAGCTGGTACTGTCCGTCGGCCACGGTCAAAACCTCGCGGCGCGGCGTGTGCCACTCTACGCGCACGTAAGCGTTGCGCCCCTGCGCGGGCATGTAAGCCAGCCAGCCCTGGGCTTTTTCGCCTTCGCGGAGCTGGTTATTCCATTTCTCCATGCTGATGGCTGCGCGCAGGCTGCGCATATCGCGCCGGTTGCGCTCCATTCGATTCAGTATGGAACTGACTACCCCAGCGCCCTGCGCATTTACATTCGTAGGGGAACTACCGACCAGAACCGTCAGAAGCACTGCAACTGCGAGGCTAAGGGGAATAAGCTTCTTCATACAAACTCCTTCTATAAAATCAAGACTCCCGCCCGAAAGTCTCGCAAACCGGGCGATTATAAAGGATGGTCAGCATATGTCAACCTCAAAGCCGACTATACGCCCCTGCTCGTCGCGCCGCTCGCGCCATCCTGTAACGGTCGCGTCGGCCCTGCCTGTAATATTACGCACGCGCCGTTCCAGTTCAGCTCTGTCAATTTGCACGCCCTTTTCAGCCGGGTCTACAAGTAGATACGCGCGGGCAGAAGGTGTTGGATGCGCCTCTCTCTGCATGAGTTCGCCCGAAGCGAACCAGGATTGAGGCGTCAGGAAGATGAAGGCCAGTATGAGGGCGCACAGGACATCGTACTGCCAGGTGCTGCGCCCGTATGACCAGAAGAGGAGCTTTTTGAGAGTTCGCAAAAGATACTGCACGGGGCCGATTATAAGCGAAAAACAGGAGGGTCAAAAGCAAAAAAGAAGGATTTTCATCCCTCTTTTTCCGCCTTCAAGCCCGAATTATATTTAAAGCAAAACGCCGCCCGTCTGATCCACGATACGCCCGTCGCGCATCTGTATAATGCGTCGACACATGGCTGCGGCCTCAGGGTTGTGCGTAATCATGATAATGGTCTGGTTGAAGCGATAATTCAGCTCCTGAAACATGTTGAGCACGAGCGCAGAGTTCTCGGAATCCAGATTGCCCGTAGGCTCGTCGGCCAGCACGATCGCGGGGCGTGTCACGACGGCGCGCGCCAGCGCCACCCTCTGCTGCTCGCCGCCGGACAATTCCAGTGGCTTATGGTGCATCTTGTCTTCAAGCCGCAGCAGCCGCAAAACCTCTCTGCGTCTTTCCGGGTCGTCCGCGCCGTTTCCGCCGTGTATGCGCTCGGCGAGCCGCAGATTCCCTTCCGCCGTCAGCGTCGGAAAGAGATTGAAGCGCTGAAAAACAAAGCCTATCTTGCGGCGGCGTATGTCTGTGCGCCGTGCGTCCGTTGCGGCCGTGAGGTCTTCGTCTTCAATGAGGATGCGCCCGCTGGTGGGCGTCAGAAGTCCTCCCAAAAGATGCAGCATGGTTGACTTGCCGCACCCCGATGGCCCCATGATGGCCACGAACTCCCCCTCCTGCACATCGAGCGAGACGCCGCGCAGGGCCTGCACGTCCACCTGGCCCACGCGATAGGTCTTAATCAGATTCTCAGCTTTTAAGATGGTTCTCATTTAAAGCTATCGGCTATCAGCCCTTGTTCAGCCTCAACCGCCAAGGCTGATAGCTGGCTACTGAGAGCTTAGTCATAGGATATAGCGCTCACAGGGTCTAAGTTGGCGGCGCGTACGGCCGGATAGAGCGCACCGAGGACTCCGCCCAGCAGCCCTATAGCGGCGGCTGTCAAAGCCCATCCCCAGCCGTACTCGAAAACCAGGCCGTAAGCGCGCTGAATCACGAAGCCAGCAAGAAGCGCCAGCGCAAAGCCTGTGACGAGCCCCAGCACGCTGATTAGCATGGCCTCTTTCTCTATGACGCCGACGATGTAAGCGCGCGAAGCGCCGAGCGCCTTCAGGATACCGATCTCGCGCGTGCGCTCCGTAATGGTCGTGTACATGGCCAGCATCACTATGAGCGCGCTGACGATTGCCGCCAGTCCGACCAGCACGCGCAGGAAGACTCCAAGGTAAGGGATGCTGTTTTCGATTCCCTTGAAAACGTCGCGCGTGAACTGAATCTTGTTGCCCTGTGTTTCGGGCGCGGCCTCTATGCGCCTGGCCAGTGTCAACTCGTCAACCCCGTCCTTACACTTGACCAGGATGTACTGGCACTTGCCCGCCGATTCCAGCTCCCTTTGCATGGCGCTCAAGCTCATCTTGACGCGAGCGCCCGATTCCGGAGCGTAGATGCCCACGACCTTGAACGGCTTATCGCCGAAGAGCTTTATGGTGCTTCCAACTGAGAGGTTATTGCCGGAAGCTTTT
>DASVVZ010000199.1:0-5597 GCA_036389875.1 Pyrinomonadaceae bacterium | reverse complement strand
TGCTCGGAAACGTAGCCATACGCGTCGAGCAGACGGACTCTCCTGATCAGTTCAAGGTGTCGGGCCGGGGCGAGTTGCAGCTGGCCATCCTGATTGAGATGATGCGGCGCGAGGGCTACGAGCTACAGGTATCTAAGCCCGAGGTCATCACGCGCAAAGAGGGCGGAGAAATTCTGGAGCCGATAGAGCAGGTCGTCGTCGATTGCCCTGAAGAGTTCATAGGAGTCGTGACGGAAGCTATGGGCAGGCGTAAAGGGCAGATGACGAAGATGGTGAATCACGGCACGGGGCGCGTGCGTCTTGAGTTCGAAACACCGTCGCGCGGCCTCATAGGCTTTCGCAACGAATTCCTGACGGAGACCAAGGGGACGGGGCTTCTCAATACAATCTTCCTGCGCTGGGGGCCGTGGCAGGGGAGTATGCGGGGTCGCGCCACGGGCTCGCTCATCGCAGACCGCATGGGCGAGACGACCACTTATGCTCTTTATAACTTGCAGGAGCGCGGCTCGCTCTTCATTCGACCTGTGACTAAAGTTTATGAAGGAATGATTGTGGGCGAGAACGCGCGCGCCGTTGACCTGGATGTCAATCCTATCAAAGAGAAGAAGCTGACGAACATGCGCGCCGCGTCCGCTGACGAAGCCATGCGTCTTATACCCATCAAAGACCTCTCGCTCGAACAGGCGCTTGAGTTCATAGCCGACGACGAACTGGTAGAAGTCACGCCTCAAACGATTCGCCTGCGCAAGCGCGTCCTCAAGGCCAACGAGCGGCCCAAGCGTAAAGAGAGCTAAGGTGTCGCGACCCCTATGCGGAATGACCTGCCTAGGCTTTACCCTATAACGGATGCGCGGCTCACCGGGCTGTCGCATGCGGAGCAGGTCGCGCGGTTGAGCGCGGGCGGGGCGAAGATGATTCAGCTGCGCGAAAAGCATCTGGAGGCGCGAGAGTTTTTCAGCCAGGCCGAGGCGGCTTTGCGCGTGGCGCGCCAACGCGGTGTGAGGCTTATTATCAATGACCGCGTTGATATAGCCCTGGCGCTAGGCGCAGACGGCGTTCATCTGGGGCAGTACGACCTGCCGCCCGAGGCCGCGCGCCGCATCCTGGGCGAGCGCGCCGTGATAGGCTTCTCTACGCACAATATGGAACAGGCCAGGCTTGCCGCCAGCCTTCCCATTGATTACCTCGCCATAGGCCCTGTCTTCAACACCTCGTCCAAGGATAATCCAGACCCTACGGTCGGTTTGGACGGCCTCGGCAGCGTGCGACGGGCCGTCCCGTCTCTCCCGCTGGTAGCCATCGGCGGGATTACCCCCGAAAACAGTGCTGAAACCCTGGCCGCCGGGGCAGACAGCCTGGCTGTCATAGGCGCCCTGCTGGCTGACCCCGCGGAAATTGAGGCCCGCACGCGAGACTGGATGAGCAGATTTTAAGGACTTTCAGGCTTTTCTGAAGCTCAAAGCCCAGAAGTTCGTGCTCTAAGCCTGAGAATTGAAGCTTTGAGGTCGAACAACTGACAAAATTTGTCGGACGACGGGCCTTTTTCTCGGACTATGGAGGTTAGAGCTTCTGTGACCGACAGATTTTGTTGGTTGACCGAGAAAATTAGTCCGGCCACAGAGCTTTTTTCTCCAAAGACGCAGCTTTTCCCCGTACGGCGCACCTTTTTTCTTCAAGTGCCCTATTCAGTCGCCCGTGCTACCAATATATTTTACTTGCGTTTAGCATAGTTTTACGCGACAATGGCTTGTCTGCCGGGAGCGGATGGTTTTAAGCCTTTACCGCTCGCCCATAGCAGTCCTAAATTAACCCCTTCCTTCGCGCCACAGTTTACATAACCCTTTGGAGCGCTAATAAAGCATGAGCTTTCTAGACCTTCCGCCCATTATCGAGCGCATGCTGCTCGTCTCGGACAAAATCAGCGACCTTAACTTCTCCGTTGGGCAGCCGCCGCAGGTGGAAATCAACGGGAAGCTGACGCCCGTGCAGCCGCTCGGCCTTCAGAGGCTCACGCCGTACCAGACTGAGATAATCGCCATGGCTCTGATGGACGGCAACCCTGAAGCCGCGGATCGCCTGGCGAAAACGGGTACGGCGGATTTGAGCTACAGCCTGCCGTCGCGCACGCGCTTTCGCGTCAATATCTTTCAGCAGCGCGGCACCTATTCCATAGTCATGCGAGTCATCCCTACGGAGGTGCCGACTATAAAGTCTCTGGGATTGCCAGAGCAGTTGTCGGACATCGCGGAGCTCAGAAACGGCATAGTGCTTTTGACGGGCCCGACCGGCTCGGGTAAAAGCTCCACGCTCGCCGCCGTCATAGATTTAATTAATGAATCGAAGCATTATCACGTCATCACCATCGAAGACCCCATAGAGTTCCTGCACACGCACAAGAACTCCACCATCAACCAGCGCGAGGTGGGCTCCGACACCAGGGATTTCCCCTCGGCTCTGAGGGCCGCCCTGAGACAAGCGCCAAAGGTGATTCTCATAGGCGAGATGCGCGACTTCGAGACGACCGAGATCGCGCTCGAAGCCGCGGAGACGGGCCATCTTGTTCTATCGACTCTGCACACGATTGACGCTTCGAAGACGATTGACCGCATCATCGGTCTCTATCCGAAGAACGAGGAGCAGGTCATACGGACAAGACTTTCGCAGACCTTCCGCTACATTGCCTCGCAGCGATTGATTCCGAGGGCGGACGGCAAGGGCCGTGTGGCCGCCGTGGAGATTCTCAGATCCAGCCCGCGCACGCGCGAGTACATAGAGTCAGGCGAAAGCGAAGGCAAGTCGCTGCTGGACGCTATGCGCGACGGCAAGCTCGATGGGATGCAGGATTTCGACACCGTCATCAAGGACCTGATTCAGCGAAAAGTCGTGACGATGGAAGACGGCCTCGCCTTCGCCACTAACCAGAACAACCTCATGCTGTCGCTCAAAGGACTATCTTCCACGGAAGATTTCATACGCGGCGAGACCATGCCGCCGCCGCCCATGACCGGCGCCAAGCCCAAGTACGGCTCCATGCTGGACATGATTGAATAAGTGAGGGATTGCCAAAGCCTATGATTGTTGTCTGCACACACTGCTCCATGCGCTTACAGCTGGACGATGCGAAGGTTCCCGCGCGCGCCTTCACCGTTCGCTGCCCCAAGTGCCAGAATGTCATCAACGCTCAGCCGCCCGCGAGCGAGGCCCCTCAGGGCGCGCTGGCGAACGCTTATTCCCCCGCGACCGAGCACCCGCGTTTCGATAGAAATCCCGCGCCCGCCTTCAAACCCGAAGTGGAGGCCGAGAGAGAGGCTCCGGCAGAGAGCCCGCAGGTCGATTCTTCAGGCGCAGCCGCCAATGAAATCATGCGGCTCCTGGCTGCGCTGGTGCAGCGCGGAGCTACGGGCGGCGAAAAGCCCGTAGAGACCACGCGCCTTGCGTGGGAGCGCCACCGCGTGCTGGTCTGCGTGGATCGCGAGCACCGTCAGAAGGTCGCGCACAAGCTGGCCGAGCACGAGTACCACGTCTTCGTCGCGGAGAATACGTCGCAGGCCATAGAGCGCATGCGCGAAGAGAGCATGGACATAATTATCCTAGACCCGAACTTCGAGCCTGTAGAGCAGGGCGCGGCTCACGTCACTAATGAGATAAACGCCATGCGACCGGCTGCGCGGCGTCGCACCTTCCTAGTGCATTTTTCGGCCACGGGCCGCACGCTCGACCAGCACGCGGCATTTGTCAGCAACGTCAACCTGCTCGTCAATCACGGCGACATAGAGCAGATGCCGCGCGCAATCGAGAGGAGCCTGCGCGACTACAACGAGCTTTACCGCGACCTGAACCGTGCGCTCAACGTCGCCCCGCTCTGATGACTGAAAGCCGAGGGTAGAAAACTTTTACCCGCCCGGCCCCGCCCAAACCCGTTTGACCTCTGCCGGATGCGGCTTATAATCTTCTGCATCCGGCTCTATTTTTATAAAAGAGATGTCTAAGGTCGAAGACACACACGGGAATGGTCATCACTCGCACGGGCACCACGGTCACAGGCACGGTGCCGGGTCGGGCGGGCGTAGCCGTTTGACGGTGGTGCTGGCGTTGACGGCCGTCTACATGCTGGCCGAAGCCGCGGGCGGTTGGATAACAGGCTCCCTGGCGCTTCTGGCGGACGCCGGGCACATGCTGGCGGACGTGGCCGCGCTCACTCTGGCGCTGGTAGCCGTGTGGTTCGCGTCGCGCCCTGCCACGCCGCGCAAGACCTTCGGCTATTACAGGCTGGAAATCCTCGCCGCTCTTATTAACGGTGTGACGCTGGTTCTAATCTCGCTGCTCATCATCTACGAAGCGTATCATCGCTGGATTGAGCCTCAGCCGGTCAGGAGCGGGCTAATGATGATAATCGCCCTGGGCGGTCTCGTCATCAATGGCGTGGGCGCGTACCTGCTCCACGGCCATCATGAAGAGGACCTGAATGTGCGCGGCGCATGGCTGCACGTGATGGGCGACGCTCTAGGCTCAGTCGGAGCCATAATCGCGGGCGCTCTGATGTACTTTTACGGCTGGTATCAGGCCGACCCGCTCTTCAGCCTTGTCATAAGCCTGCTTATCGTCTGGAGCTCATGGAATCTGATACGCGAATCTACCAACGTATTGCTGGAAGGAACTCCGGCTCACATTAATCTGCGCGCTGTCGAAGAGACGATTCTTGAGACGGAAGGCGTGGAGGACGTTCACGACCTTCACATATGGACTATCACTTCCGGGCGAGAGGCGCTGAGCGCGCACGTCATACACCTTGAGACCGCTTCGCCGCCAGAGCTTCTGAGCGAGCTGCGCAACAAGCTGCACACGCGCTTCGGCGTAGACCACCTGACTATTCAGATGGAGACGCCTGAGTTTGAAGACGCTACATTTCACTTTTGCCACGCGGGCACGGCCTGCTTCCGCTCTGATAAGCCGGGGGACGGGAGTTAGCGGCTAGGGGAGGGTGAAAGAAAATCCGGCTCTCTTTCATCCCCTAACCGCTAAAGCCGCATCCCCTATTCTTGATTATGGAAATCAATCTTCTGCTGACGCTGGATTTACGGGAGCAGGCGGCTCTGCAAGCGGCGCTGGTGACGCACGGCGCGCCGGACGCGCTCGTGACGCTGGCTTTGACGGGCGCGTGCCGTATCTCCACGCTTGATGAAGCGCAGGCGCTCAGGCGCTGGCTAATAGAGGCGCGTGCCTCCGGCCAAACGGACTTCGCGCCGCTCGGCGTCATAGAACGCGGGCTTGCGCGCTTCGGACTTTAAGAACAGTCCACAGAGTCTATAGAGAAGAACGCTTCTTTACTCTTGCGGACTCTACGGACTCTACAGACTCTTTATGTCATCGGTTCATCTGGGATATGGTCGCGCGTCCGTCTCGTTCGATTACGACGCGTCCAGGTTCAGGGTGCTTGCGCCCCCGGAGCGTGAAGGCGTGCGTGCGCTTTCCGATGCCGAGGTGGGGGCGGCCATAGATGCTCCCATCGGCTCGCCGCCGCTTGAAGAGATAGTCGCGTCCGGCGATTCGGTTCTGATAGTCGTCTCCGATGCTACACGCGCCAGCGCAAGCTCGCA
>DASVVZ010000198.1:0-3896 GCA_036389875.1 Pyrinomonadaceae bacterium | reverse complement strand
ATACGCGTCCCGCGAGCGGCGTATAGAGCGGAAAGCTGGTATCTAGAGCTGTTTGCTCAACACAAGCAGAAAAAGAGAGAGAGGACAGGCAGTTTGCTTCGACTAATCACGGGCGGCTCACTGCATACAAAAAAGCGGTGGCAGTTACCCGCTGCCACCGCTTTCACCCGTCCACCTTAAGGAGCACTCGCCGTAGTTCCCCAATCACTGCGACGATGGGACATTACTTTGTCCCCTATCCAAGTGCAACGCATTATATTCAACGAGCCCGGCCACGTCATGAGTGAAATCACCTATAAATAATGGATTTCAGTCGCGCGGCTGCATTTCTGATGCCGCCCTCAGGTGCCTATGAAGTAGGTCTGGCTGTTGATTCTTTTCTCGGACGGCGCGGGCTTGACCCTCTCGTAGCTGCCGTCGGACAGCAGTCTTCGCGCCTTAACGTTGTCGGCCAGATAGATGTCCAGTATCTCCTTCAAACGCGCTTTCAGTCGCTCATCTTTAACGGGCGCTATGACCTCCACGCGGCGGTCGAAGTTGCGCGGCATCCAGTCGGCGCTCCCCGTATACAACTCCTCTTCGCCTCCGTTGGCGAAGTAGAAGATGCGGCTGTGCTCAAGGAAGCGGCCGACGACGCTCCTGACGCGTATGTTCTCGGACAAGCCTTCCAGGCCGGGCCTGAGCATGCAGACGCCGCGCACGGTCAGGTCAATAGAGACTCCGGCCTGTGACGCTTCGTAGAGCGCGCGTATGACTTCGGTATCGGCCAGCCGGTTGAACTTGGCTATGATGCGCGCCTCGCGGCCCTCGCGGGCGTGAGCAGTCTCGCGCCTGATGAGACCGAGGATGCCCTGACGCAGAGAAGCGGGCGCAACCATCAGCTTGTTATACTCTTTCTGCCTGGAGAACCCTGTCAGAAAGTTGAAGAGGTCTGTGGCGTCCGCCCCTATCTCTTCGTCCGCGGTGAAAAAGCTGAGGTCAGTGTAGAAGCGCGACGTGACGGGATTGTAGTTGCCCGTTGCGATGTGCATGTACTGCCGCAGATTCTCGCCCTCGTTACGTATGACGAGCGCCAGCTTGCAGTGGGTCTTCAGGCCGACCAGGCCGTAAACGACGTGTATGCCGAACTCTTCCAGCTGCTTTGCCCACTCTATGTTGTTCTCTTCGTCAAAGCGTGCCTTCAGCTCTATCAGCACGGTCACCTGCTTGCCGCTCTTGCTCGCTTCGATCAGCGACTGCGGGATGGGCGAGTTCTTGCCCGTGCGGTAGAGGCAAATCTTGATGGCCACGACATCCGCGTCCTGAGCGGCGCACTCTATGAAATCGGTGACGACCGAAAAGGAGTTGTAAGGATGATGAAGAAGAACGTCCTGCCGCTTTATCATGTCGAAGATGGACTCTTTCTTCTTCAGCACGGGCGGCACGGTCGGCTCGAACGGCCTGTCCTTCAGTTCCGGCTTTTCCAGCTCGTAAAGCGCCATCAGGCCGGTCATGTCCAGTGGGCCTTCTATCCTGTAAATGTCTTCGGCCGTAATCTCGACTTCACCGGCCAGATAGCTGACCATCTCGTCCGGCATCCCGCGCGTGACTTCGAGCCGCACGGGCGAGCCGAAGCGTCGCTTCCTGAGCGTCTGCTCCATCACGTGCAAGAGGTCTACGGCCTCGTCCTCTCTGACCTCAACGTCCGCGTCGCGCGTGACGCGGAACGTGTAGCACTTGCTCGAATGCATGCGGGGGAAGAGCGCCGCCAGGTTCGCAGAGATTAAATCCTCCACCAGCACGAACTTTGTCCCCTTGTCTCCGACCCTGATTAATCTGGGGACGAGCGGCGGCACTTCTATGCGCGCAAATCTGGGCTCGGGACTGCCCGTGAGCGATTGAGTGATGCCGTGCTCGCGCACGGGGCCTACGGTCAGCCCAATGTTGAGGCTCGCGCCGGAGATGTAGGGAAACGGGTGACCAAGGTCAACGGCCTGCGGCGTGAGCACCGGGAAAATCTTCCGCATGAAATAGGTTTCAAGAGACTGCTTCTCCGTCTCCGTGAGCGTCTCGAAAGAGGCGATTTCGATGCCTTCATCCTTGAGCCTCGGGAGAACTTCGCTTTCAAGACAGCGCGACTGCTCGGCCAGCATGGGGATTAAGCGCGCGCGTATCTCCGCCAGCTGCTCTCCGGGCGTCATCCCGTCCGGAGAGGTGGCCTTCACCCCCTGCTCGAAGGTCTCCTTCAGGCCCGAGACGCGAATCATGAAGAACTCGTCCAGGTTGGAGGAGAAGATGGAGAGGAACTTGAGGCGTTCGAGAAGCGGCTGCGTCTCGTCCCGCGCCTCTTCCAGCACGCGCCGGAAGAATTCAATGAGGCTCAGCTCGCGGTTGATGAGTGAGGCCGGCTCGCCCGGCTTAATCTTTGCAGGGGCAGTCCCGCGGCTGCTCTTCTCCGCTTGAGAAACGCTATTATCTGTATCAGTGTTTGTCATCTATGGTCTTGCTATGCCCCTTCTGCACGAGCCGCGAGCCTGCCTAAGCAGGCTGAAAGATTAAGTCTCGATTCAGTCCCCGCCGTCAGTGCCCTTACTTCTCTTCCGGGCCTCCTGCCTTGTTATCTCTCTTATCAACTCTTCGAGCGCCTCGGATTCGGCTGTCAGGCCGGAAACTATGTTAAAGAAATGCTGGCCGTCCAGAAGCTTCAGCTCGGCATTGTGCATAAAGGAATAAACAAACTTGTCCTTGACCTTATCTATACACCAGAAGCCCACCTTCTTCCGCGCGTTGCGCTGGAGCAGGTGCGTGGAGAGTGTGCCCGGAAGCTCATCTTCGGAATCGGAGGCCGTGAAGCCTGGCAGCGAGAACTCCACGGTCGAATCGTATCTCGCCAGCCGCAGGCGCTTCCTGCGGTTGACGGGTATGACAAACACCACTTCGGCGTAGTCTTCATTTATGTCAGCAAGCTCCAGATTGTGCTCTTCGCAGAAGGTCTTCACGGCCCGCTTGAAATACTCGCCGTTCGAGCGCAGGCACTTGATGCCCCTCTTGACGACTGCCAGCAGGTCGTTGTCCCTGATGTAATCCGAACAGTCGTCTGCGTCAATCCACAACCTTGACCTCTGTTTCTTCTCAAGCCAGTCCTTCTCGTCAAGCTCGACTTCGACTTCCAGAAGAAAGGTGGGGATGGGCTCCGTGGAAGAGTTGTCGTAGAAGCTGCCTACGCGTATGGGATGAGGGCGGCCCAGGACTCCGGCCTCTTCAAACGCCTCCTTCGTGGCCGAGATATGAGGGTTCAGGGGCGGCTCGATCTTCCCCTTGGGGATGACCCACTCGTCGCTGGTTGATTTCGTGACGATAAGGATTTCCAGCCCTTCCCTGCCAAAACGATAAGGTATAATGGCAGATTTTTTGATACTCATTTACCTCTCCCGGAGTAATATACGTCACACAATCGATGCCTTCTAATATAGCATGAATCGTTGCGCCAGGTTATTAGCCCAAAGAGAACCCGCCCAGCTGAGAGAGGGAGAAGAAAGCAGCTGATAAGAGATGCGTGCGGAGGCGAACCCGCCCCTGCTTAAGAGGGGCGGAAACCCTTCTCTCTTGCACCTCCTTTCAGCGCAGTTCAGACAAACGCCTGATTATCCTTGATTCGGCATGCCAGGGCTTGTTAAGCTTCTTCAGCGATTCCACTTACGAATCCCGTCCGAAACTGCGGCTAAACTTGGCCAGTCGGCAAAAAACTCTTTCTTCTCTACTCAATATCTAACGTGGTATTTTTGGGTAAATAGACTTTTCTTAATATTGGCGATGGCTAGCACCGGCAAACAACTTCAGGCGGCGGGACACACAGGCGAAGGCTCGAAAATCACTTTGCCGGAGACGATTCTGCATAATAAGGGGTTCCTTTTTAA
>DASVVZ010000197.1:0-19318 GCA_036389875.1 Pyrinomonadaceae bacterium | reverse complement strand
AGGCACCCGCAATCGCAGAGAGTCAACAGGGCTTCATCCGTCATTTACGGAAACCTCCTGCTGGTTTTAATCACTGCGCCCGCGGGCGTGGCGGCGCTCTCAAAAATCTCCTGGCAGGACACGGCCAGCGTAGCTTACCTGGGAGTGATTCAGATAGGGCTTGCTTACACCTTCTTTACTCTGGGGATGGCGCGCGGCGTGCGCTCGCTGGAGGCAGGAATCGTGGGCTACATAGAGCCCGTGCTGAATCCCGTCTGGGTCTTTATCTTTCTGGGCGAGCGTCCATCCGGCTGGGCCATCATGGGCGGTGCAATCATCATCACAGCGGTCATCACGCACACGGCGCTTGGCGCACGGGCCAGGGCGCGCTCCCAGCCTTAAGGTAGTGAAGCGAGCCGGGGATCAGGTTAATGATTTCAGCCGTTCCAGCCACTTCTGGAATCTCTCTTTGTTGGCGCTGAGCCACCCGCGAGCCGCCTCTCTGTCGGGCGCAGCGCCCTGCTGCCTGCGGAACAGGTCAATCTCCCGCAGCGTCTCTTTCTTTAAGCCGAACATGGTGACTTCTACAGCACTCTTGAAGGACGTTCTCCCACCCTGAGGCAAAGCCTGGAAGCCGCTCAGTAGATTATTGAGCGCAGCCAAATCCGCATCCGTCCCTAAAGCCGCGACCTTTGCCCGGAGCTTATCCAGTACGGCTGCCGCATCCGGCTCCGTGGACTCTAAAGCCTGCTCGTAGAGCGGAAGGATTTGCTCCAACTGCTTTCTGTGTCCCAGACGAAACGCCTTCAGCTCGGCGGCTTCCATCACGTCGCCTTCGTAGGTTCCGTCTTCGAAGAGCGCGGTCTTGATAAGGACTGTTTGAGACGGCGGCGTGTCCATAGTGTAGCCGCTCCCCGTGGGCTGGGCCGTATAATTAAAGGGCTGCTTGTATTCGTAGGTTGCTCCGGCTGCTATCACCACCTGGCTTTCGTCCTTCTGTGCGCCGCCGGAGATGCCGGGTCTGCCGTTAATAAAGGAGTCTATCGAAAGAGCCACTATGTTCTTGTCGGAGGCGTTCAGCACCGTGAGAACCAGGACGGGTATCGTCTCGTCCTGAATCCGCACGTTGAGCAGCCTGACCGAGCGAGTCCTGTTATTAACGGTGGGAAGGCTGGCATTCTGCGGCGCGACCCTCACGACGGCCAGCTCAAACGGCTCTACGCCGAATGCCTTCAGCTTATCTACGACGAGCCTCTCGTTTTCGCGTAACAGGTAGCTCTCTACGGGGTCTTGCCTCTCGTGGAATTTCTCGCCGACGTGAACGGAAACGATAACGCGTACGGCTTCGCCTTCCATACGCGTGGCAATATCTACGGCCCTGACGGGAAGAGCGCCCGGCTCTGCCCTCCAGCCTTCAACGCGTTGAAAGCGCGCGAACCAGGAACGGCCCGGCACAGTTTCATAGGCGGGCGGCGTTCCCTTCAGGTAAGTTACTTCCACCGCGACGTTGGCTTGAGGCGGGGCCACGGGCCTGTCCTGTTGCGCGCCCGCATGCGCCGGCGAAAAGCTAAAGAACAGCAGCGAGATGAGGACGAGTCTGTGGATGTTCATCTTTATTACCTTTCCAGGGGTGGCCGGGTACGATAAAGGGCGCGGAAGTCGCTTCGGTTGAGCGGTTATTCTAACCTCAATACGGCTCTCAGGCCCAGGGCTTTATCAGGGCTCAGTCTTTCTTCAGAGCATCCAGTGCGGGCGGCTCTTGTAGTCGGTCAGGTGGCCCGAGGGGTTTTCTTTGCGAAACTCCCTGTAGCGTGCAAGCAGCCGCTCGTATCTCTTATCCGAAGAAGCAAGAGGCTTGTGCGGAACCTCGCGCAGGTAGTTCTCAATCTTCCACATGTTACGCGGCGAGAACCTCCAGTCGTACCCGCCCAGGTCGTAGAGGTTCGTCAGCCCGTAGCCTAAGATTCGCCCGGTGTAATCTACATAAGTATCGAAGTAGCTCCAGGCCAGGTCTCTGAGAGAACGAAAGCGCGGCTTACGGCCGTGAAGCCCCAGGTCGCGCGAGCGTCCGATTGCGCCCCAGCGCCCGCGCTCCTTAAAGGCGTAGAGAACGTGGTCGAGCAGGTCTTTCGATTCGAAGCTCAATAGAAGCGGCGGGTAACCGTGCTGCTCAAGGATGACTGCCGCCGCGAGCGCCGCCTCCAGACAGTGCGCCGTGTTACGTCGCACCGCCTCCCTGAACGAGCGCAGCGTTCCGCCTTCAAGCTCCCAGTTATACGGGATCGTGCTCAGATAGCGCTGCACCTGCCTGGGCGTCCTGTGCGCCTCAATCAATTTCCACTCTCGATTTGTAAACGCCTCCCGCTCAGGCTTGTTCCACATAGTACTGGAAATAATAGAGGGCAAACAAAAAGCAGTAAATAGTAGATCACGTCAGAAGCGAAGAATAGTTTTATCTATTTGCTCCGGGGATTTACTATTCACTTCTTATTTTGACTTCTTTGGGGGCTTGATAAAGTGCTCTCAATAATGTAAGACTTTAGTTTACACGAGACACACTTTAAGGGCTTTGCGAGAGACTGAGGCTTTAAGAGGGTTTCGGCCTCGCGGCGCGAATCAAACAATTTCTGAGGCTGGCTTCAGTTTCTCTTAATACTTCCCGGCCCGGATTTAATACTTCTACATAAAGATGAGCACAAAGGAAAATTCTTCTTCCGTTAGATTGACGCGCGCCGAGCACGAGGCGCAAACAGAAGCCGGGCGATTGACCGAACAGATAGAGGCGGCGCTGGCAACGCTGGCCGTACGCACGCGCGACGACCCGGAAGAACTGGAAGCCCGCGCTGACCGCCTCGAGCGCGCCGCGCGCGACCTCTCCGTTGCACTGAGAGAGCTGGCGCACGAGCGCAGACGGAAGCGCGAAGAGAAGGATTAAAAGCTCCGAATGCCACGTTCAAAGTTAAGACGGAACGCTTCGACCCGGAACATAGGACTTAATTTTTTGAGGAGAGAGTGATGGAGGATAAAGGACGTAAGCGCACGAGCTACGGGCTGGAAAATTATGGCATCAAGGATGCACGCACGGTCTACTGGAATCTGAACACGCCGGAGCTTTACGAAGAGATAGCGCGCCGAGGAGAAGGAATCCTGTCGAATCACGGTGCGCTCATAGTAGACACGGGCGAGCACACCGGCCGCGCCGCCAAAGACAAAGCCATCGTGCGAGAGCCGTCCTCCGAGGACAAGGTCTGGTGGGGAGAGGTCAACAAGGATTTCTCGCAAGATGCGTTCAACGCGCTCAAGGAGCGCATGATGGCGCACGCCGAAGGCAGGGACATCTTCGTGCAGGACACCTTTGCCGGGGCCGACCCCAAATACCGCCTGCCCGTTCGCATCATCAACGAGCTTGCGTGGCACTCGCTCTTTGCGCGCACCATGTTCATACGCGACGTTGAAGAAGAAGGCGAGCACAAGCCGGAATTCACAGTCATAAACTTTCCCAGCTTCACGGCCGACCCGGAGCGCGACGGCACTCGCTCTTCGACCTTCATCCTGATGGATTTCAGCCAGAGGTTGGTCCTGATAGGCGGCACCTCTTACGCGGGGGAGACGAAGAAGAGCATCTTTACCATACTCAATTACCTGCTGCCGCAGCGCGGCGTGATGAGCATGCACTGCTCCGCCAACGTTGGCGATTCGAGCGATGTCGCCATCTTCTTCGGCCTTTCCGGCACGGGCAAGACCACGCTCAGCGCAGACCCCGAGCGACAGCTCGTAGGCGACGACGAGCACGGCTGGTCTGATGACGGAGTCTTCAATTTCGAGGGCGGCTGCTACGCCAAGGTTATACGGCTTTCGGCCACGGCCGAGCCCGATATTTATCGCACCACGCGGATGTTCGGCACCATCCTTGAGAACGTGGTCTATGATGAAAAGACGCGCGAGATTAATCTGGAATCTGCCGACAAGACGGAGAACACGCGCGCCTCTTATCCGCTTGAGAGTATCCCGAACATCATGCCGGAAGGCTACGCCGGCCACCCGCGCAACATCATCATGCTGACGGCTGACGCCTTCGGCGTGCTGCCGCCCGTCTCGCGCCTCACGCCCGAGCAAGCCATGTATCACTTCATCTCCGGCTATACGGCGAAAGTGGCGGGCACGGAGCGCGGCGTGACGGAGCCGCAGGCCACCTTCTCCGCCTGCTTCGGCGCGCCCTTCATGGTCTTGCATCCGGGAGTTTACGCAGACCTTCTGGCGCAGAAGATGAACGAGCACTCAGCCGCCTGCTGGCTCATCAACACTGGTTGGTCCGGCGGGCCCTACGGCGAAGGCAAGCGCATGGAGATTAAGTACACACGCGCCATGATTCGAGCTATCCTGAACGGCTCGCTTGCCGAAGTTGAAACACATCCCGACCCAATCTTCGGCGTCGGGATTCCCGTTTCGTGCCCCGAAGTGCCTGCGGAAGTCCTGACGCCGCGCAACACCTGGAAGGACAAGGACGCCTACGACCGGAAGGCACGCCACCTCGCCGGACTCTTCAACGAGAACTTTAAGAAGTTCTCGGACGGAGTCTCGGAAGGTGTACGCTCGGTCGCGCCCGTCGCCGACTGAAGAAACAGCATTGCTCTCTGAAAGCATGAAGAAGGGCGTGGCTCGTCTCAAGCCACGCCCTTCTTCATGCTTTTGCGCTTCTTTGTGAGCCGTTGCTAATCGCTCGACAGGTAAACGTTCAGTATTCTGAGCCGCCCGTCAATCCTTATCAAGTCCATGTGAAAGGCCATGACATCTACGCAGACGAGGCGCGTCCCCTTTGGCGAGCCAAAGAACTCTTCCGTGAGGACGTGTAGGCGCGGGCACAATCCTTCACAGTTATCCCCGCTCTCATTTTCAACACCCTGCGTCCGAAGCTCGTTGGCAAGCTCTTTCCAGTTGCGCGGCCCCTGCGCAGTTTTCAGATACTCCCTGAGCAGCACAGAGGCTCTCTCCAATGTGTATAGAAAGCCGCGCAATCTCTCCAGACTGCGGATTTCAGGGCCGCCGGCCCCTTCCTCTTTCTCCGAAGCCGCCCGGCCCCCCTGCTCCGGCAACTCCTTCTGCTCTCCCATTTTCTCTCTCTCAAGCTCTTCGTCTTCGGCAATCAGCGCGGCCATGAGCGGGTCATCCTTCAAAACCAGGAGCACGCCGGGCGGCAATAGCTCACGAAGCGGCGTCTCGTCACTGTCCGCTTCTACCCCCCTGAGCTTGCGGTTATATAGCGCGAGTCCATAAAGAAGGCTGCTTGAGTAGATGAAGTTGAGCGATGCCGCGTAGAGCCTTCGCAGCTCTTCGCGGCTGGCCTTTTCGACCACTTCCGGCTCTATCTTTGCCAGGTAGATGAAAGGGTTCGGCTCGCGACGCAGCCGTGCGTCGAAGTCTTTAACGTACAGCTCGTCAATCAGGGATGAAGGGTTGTTCTTCTCCTCGAAGCTTTTCACAAATTGCTCAGCAACCTGGACGGCCTCGCGCTCCTCTTCGGCCGTCAACTCTTCTTCATACTCGGTCGCGTTCGCGCGCAGGCTTCCTCGCACAGGGGCTACGCTTCCCGCAATCAGCATCAGAAGCAGCAACGATGTCAGAAATCTTCTACACATAAGCATCCTTAAACAAACCGCGCTCGCCGGATGCTACGGTGCAAGCCTTGTGCCCCGGCGGAAAGCTAAGGGAATCCGCATTTGAGCCGCGAAGACCATAAAAGTAGAGCGCCTGCTTTAAACACCAACTGAAAGATTATTGAGGCGGCACAGTTAAGCTGCGCTTTGATTTCCGCGCGGAATCTTTTATGCTCGCCTGCGGTTCTTCTTATCTTCACTTTCAGGGATTCAAAAAGTGTCGCAGCCGGGATTGCCCAGATTCAAATGGCCCAGCACTTGAATGGAGAAAATTGACCGCCTGGGCTGGGCGGCCGGGATTTCCATCAAGTCTTATGGCGTCAGCGTAGGGATTCGCACGAACGACGCGAGCCTGCTGGACGGCCTGATAGAGAGGCTTCCGCCCGTGTGGCGGCCCTCGCGCTCTATGGTTGTCGAGCGGCTCTATTCCGTCTTCATGGGAGGCCCGGCGGCTCGTTCAAACGTGCGCCGCTTTAACCTGCTCTACGGAGATTTGGAGAGGCTCGTGCGCTCCGTCGATGCCGGACAGGTCTATGACGCGCTTGAGTCTGACTTGCAGTTATACGTGGCGGAGAGAGCGCAGGGGCGCGTCTTCATACACGCGGGCGTGGTTGGCTGGAAGGGCAGGGCCATCATCATGCCCGGCAGTAGCTTTAGCGGCAAGTCTACCCTCACGAGAGAGCTGATTCGCGCGGGCGCGCTCTTCTATTCCGACGAGTACGCGGTGCTGGACGCGCGCGGGCGCGTTCATCCATTCCACAGGCCGCTACAGATACGCGAAGACGGAACTTCCAAACAGACGAAGTACACGGTTGAGTCGCTCGGCGGTGAGCGCGGCATGAAGCCTCTGCCGGTGGGCCTTGTTCTCCTGAGCGAGTATAAAAGGGGCGCGCGGTGGCGGCCTAGAATGCTGTCGGCAGGGCAGGGAGCGCTGGCCACCATGTCGCACGCAATTTCGGCCAGGCGACAGCCCGAAGCTGTTCTTGACGCGCTGCGCCAGGTGGTCACGCGTGCGCCCATACTCAAGGGCACTCGGGGCGAGGCTACGGAAATCGTGGACAGTATATTGAAGCTTTTAAGCGGTTGAGCCGCAGAGTGGACAGGCTTTCATTTCACGGCAGGCACTTGTTAAGCGCGCTTCCGCAACGGCCCGAACAGCACTGAGCGTCCGTGGCGCAGTCAACATTCTGGCCCAGGCAGGCGCACTGGTTGTTGATGCAGAGGCCCGAGCAGCAGCGCGCGTTCGTCTGACAGAACGAACCGACTACACCGCACGTTGCCGCCGACGCCGCTTCGGGCGCGGCTATGGATAGAATAAGCGGCAGGGAGGCTGCGCCCGCCAAGCCCAGCTTCCTTATCAGCTCGCGCCTGGACACGCCGGACGTTTCGAGCGGCAGCATGACCGGGGCCTGCAAAAGCGAGAAGCGCTCAAGCTGGTTGAGCGCAAGCCAGACCATCTCTTCCGTGAAAGGCTCAGTGGCAGCGCGCTCAAGCGATGCGGCTATCTCCCTGATCGTCTTCCGCCCGTCGCACTGCTTCCAGACGAGCGCAGCCGAAGTGTTCAGGCAGTGAGCCTTATTGGTCTCAAGGTCATATACCAGCACTTCGTCCGCCAGCTTCTTTATCACCAGCCCTTTGCTTCTTGCCTTCGGAGCCAGTACGCGTACCGCTTTTCTCATAACAATTTTCGCTTACAGGGTATTCTTCAATCTCTGGAACTTCTCAAACTCCTGTTCCAGCTGGCCGGGGGTGATGTCCAAAATGGAATCGCTTTGCGCCGAGGATCTCTTTGTGGAAGAGCGCGGCGTGCTCCCTTCGCTCTGATAGTTGTAGTAGTAGCTGTTGTAATAGTAGTCGTACGGCTGCGGCTTGACGTTGTTGAGAACCGTTCCGAAGATGCGCGCCCCCACGCCCGACAGCCTGTTAATCAGATGACGCACGACCGCGCGCGACGATTTGCCTCCGTGAACGACTATCACTACGCCGTCAACAAGCGTGGAGATAATCGCGCCGTCGGCGAAAGATACGGACGGAGGCGAATCTATTATGACGTGCGTGAACCTTTCCTTGGCACGGTCAAGGAAGTTCATCATCTCCTCGGAGCCTAAAAGCTCTGCCGGGTTCGCCGGAAGATAACCCGAAGTCATAATCTTCAGATTGGGAAGCTGCGGGTAGGCCCTGAGAGCCTCGTCCAGCTTAATCTCTCCTGACAGATAATCTGTCAGGCCCGGCTCTATATCCGCGTTGATGTGCTTTTGCACGCTCGGGCGGCGCAGGTCGCAGTCCACCAGCAGCACTGTCGCTCCCGTTTGCGCCAGCGCTATAGACGTGTTGAAGGCTACGGTCGTCTTGCCCTCCAGGGCCTGGCCGGAAGTCACAAGTATGCTTCGCGGCGCGCTCACGCCCGAAGAGAAAAGCAGGGAGGTTCGCAGGTGCCTGAAGGCTTCGGCCACGGGCGAGCGCGCGTTCTCCAGCAGCTCGGCCGAAGGCAGCTCCTTGCGCCGGCTAAACGGCAAGGCGATTCCTTTCCTGTCTCCAATCCTCTGTCCGTCCATGGAAGGTATAAGGGCCAGGTTGGGAAGGTTCGTGTAGGCCACAAGCTCGTCCACGCTCTTGATGGAATCGTCCAGCTGCTGGAGCAGCACGGCCAGCGCGGTTCCGGCAAAGAGCGACAGAAAGAAGGCTATCAGGATGTTGCGCGCTCGCTGGGGCGCGACAGGCATGGTGGGCCTCTCGCTGCGCGTGGAGATGGCCACGTTGCTCTTCCTGTCGCTCTGGTCTATCTGTAGCTCCTGCTGTCTCTGAAAGAGCGTCGTGTAGAGCTGCTTGTTGGTCTCTATCTTCTGATTCAGACTGTTAAGCTCTATCTCAGCCTGACTCTGTCGATTGGCCGTACCAAGCTCGCCGTAATAGGCCCCGCGCAACCCGTTCTCGCGCGAGAGGGCCGCCTCGTACCTGGACCTCATGGACGCAACTACGCCCTTTGAAGTCCTGGCAATCTCGTTCTTAAGCTGGCTTACCTCCTGATCGATCTCCCTGATTTCGTGCCATTCGGGCGTGTACTTGACTGAGAGGGCGGCGCGTCGTTGCTCAAGAAGGCGCAGCCTTCCCTTCATCTCCTGCACGGCCTTGTCCGCCTGAACCTCCGGAATCGCTTCTACGTCACCGGCCCTTTGCGCCGTCTCGTAAGCGGCCTGCAAATTTTTGCGCTCGTTCTCGGCTGCCAGAAGCTGGCCGCTCAGGGTATCAAGGCGGACGCCCGTCAGGTTCTCTCCCTTCATCTGTCCGAGCGGCAGCCCGTGATTCTTTATGTAGTTGAGCCGCTCCTCTTCCTGCTGCTTGATTGCCATCTGCAAGTCTGCAATCTGCGTGGACAACTGCGACGTGGCGTTGTCCAGCCCTTCATTCGCCCACTTAACATCGTCAAGTATGAAGAGCTCCGCCAGCGTGTCCGTGACCTTCATGGCGATTTCCGGGTCAGCGTGCGTGAATCGGATTTTCACCAGGTTGGTTTCCGACACCTGCTCGATCGAGAGATTGGCCAGCAGGGTATTAACGTAGGGCGCAAGCGCCGCGCGCTGCTCGTCGGTTAAGGCTTCGGCGTCCGCGCCCGCTGGGATTTCAGGCTGGCCGCTCGCGGCAGATGCGGCTGCGGGCGCTTTCCCGCGCCACAGCGACGGCCCCTCAATCGAGGGCAGAAGGCTTGAGCGCGCACGCGCACCCAGGAAGGTGGAGTTGTGATGCAGGTCAAGCGCCAGTATCACCCGCCGCGCAAGCATGGGATTCTCCAGAAGCTTTAGCTGCGTGCGCCAGTAGGCGGGGTCGTTCGACGTGTTGATGACTATATCCTTGGCGCGCAGAAAGCTTTCGCTCTTCTGCTCTATGCGAATCGTCGTCTCGGCCTGGTAAAGCGAGGGCTGGCGATACATGTATATGGCGACGAGCGTAGTGACGATCAGGATTATGCTGAATATCACCCACTTGCGCCTGTAGATGAGGGCCGCGTAACTGCGCAGGTCCTTCTGCTCGCTGAGAAAAGATTCGTTAGCCGTGAGCGCCTGCGACTGAGTCTGTTCCAGCAAAGCCCTATTAGATGCGCCTTGGGTTAAGGTTGAAAGGCGATTATCGGAAAGCATCAATTATCCTCAAAAGTCCGGGCACACATGAAACAGTCCGCTCTCGTGGGAGCGTTCGGGGCGTTCCTTCAGAGACTGTTTCTGCTTATTTGAGCTGTCCGCTTCTATCTCTGGCCGGGATGCGCATTGTGGCTTGGGTTTATGCGCGTCAGATACTGGAACAAAAGGGGGCCCCAGCGCTGCCATACGTCTGGAATAAAACCTGATCGAAGCGGCCTTACATCAGGTTTATCCATACACGAGCCCCGCTATATGCCTCATTTTTCGTTCGCCCTCAACAGACTCTTCAATTTGGGCTGGTAATTGAAGCGTTCTCATTTGAGCAGGACTGGCGAACAATCCATCAGGCTGTAATTGGATTATATTGTATGGATAAGAGTATTGCCATACAAAAATTGTGCCCGCGCGGGACATGAGCCCGCCGGGGCCGCGAAAATATTTCTCAACGCTTTAGCCCCTTACGGAGTATTTATAAGTGGCAGGAGTCGGGCCTGCCGCTTAAAAGAGATGACAAACGGGGTCGCTGAAATCGCTCTCATGACGGAAAAGCTGAATCCGGGCACGCACGCGCCGGAGGAGAAAGAGCCGTATTTAGCGCCGCTCGTAGAACGGGCACGCGCGGGCGACACCTACGCCTTCGAGCAGATAATGCTCTGCTCCGAGCGACGGGTGGTCGCGACCGCATGGCGAATCCTCGGAGACCGAGAGGACGCGCGCGACGCCGCGCAGGAAGTTTTCCTTAGAGCCTACAAGTACCTGGGGACGTTCAGGCAAGACCAGAATTTTTCCGGCTGGCTCTATCGCATAACCGTCAACGTCTGCCGCGACATCTCTCGCAAGCGCACGCACGGCGGCCGCGCGGCCTTCATTTCCTACGAGACGGAGTTGGAGGAAGGCGTGCTTGAGACAATGCCCGCGCCCGACAACACGGAATCGCTCGCCATAGAGGCTCAGGAACGCTTGATAGTCGCGCGCGCTCTTTCGTCGCTCTCGGAAAAGGAGCGCAGCGCGCTTGTCCTGCGCGACATGGAAGGGTTTTCTACGGAAGAGGTGGCGCGGATTCTGGGCACGCGCGCCGCCACCGTCCGCTCGCAAATATCTTCGGGTCGAACCAAGATAAAGCGCTACTGCGAGAGGCTTCTCAAGGCCAGGGGGAGATAAGAAGATGAACTGCACGAAGATTGAAAAGCTTTTACCGCTCTACGTCGAAGGCGACTTGCCCGGGCCGCAGGCCAAGCAGGTCGGCTCTCATCTCGCATCCTGCGACGATTGCCGTCTGCTGGCGCAGGAGTTTGCCGCGAGTCAGGAGAGGCTTCGCAATTTCGCCGTGCCGGAATTCGGCGCAGAGTTCTATGAGCAGCTACGCGGCGCCGTCATGCGCGAGATAAGCTCAGGGCCTTCCGCGCAGCCCGCTGTGTTCCGGACGCTCCGGGCCTTCTTTAGGATGCGGCTGGCGTTGGCAGCGTCCCTTGCGACCCTGGCTCTCTTCTGCGCGCTCTCCTTCGCCCTCTATCGCTCACTCGTAAAGGACGAGCAGGGCCGTGCGGAGATGGAGGTAAGCATGGCGAATTTTAGTCTTGATATGCCGAACGCCTTTGATGAATTGCGCCCGATTGGCGACGAGGTCACGAGAAACGACGCGGGCCGCCAGCCCCTTATTGCGCTCAACCCTGCGCGGCGAAGGTCTCTGCGCGTAGCCGAGAGAAGAGTGCCGCCCGAAGCTCCTTCTACTCGAACCATTGGTTCGGCCGGTTCCAACGCGGAGCAGGCCGGAACGCAGGCTGAAGGCGCGACCGTGTACGAAACAACGCGCCCGGTGGTTGCGCGAATGGATATTCAGACGAGCGACCCGAACATACGCATCATCTGGCTGGGAAGAAAAGCAAGCGAATAGCAGTTTTGATAGCTGATACCGATTAGGAGGTCATAATGTTTTCCATCAAACAGATTAAGCTGGCGGTGATTGTTCTCTGCCTGGCAATGAGCGCTACGGCGTTCGGACAACAGACGCCGCAGCCGAGCCCCGAAAGCCCCGTCGCAAGGGCGGGTCTCAGGAACCGCGTCTTCGAGGTTAAGCACAGAGACCCTGAAAACCTGCTGGCGGTCATAAGACTTCTGGGGAGCGGCGCGGGCGGCGCGAACATGTCCGTCAACAATGAATTCAACACCATCACGGTGCGCGACTTTCCCGAAAACATAGCCACCATAGAAGAGGCCATAAGGCGGCTGGATACGCCCATCCCGCCCACGCCCGGCATAGAGTTTCACGTCCACATACTGATCGCCACCAACACTGCGACGGCCACCCCGAACCCTTTCCCCACGGAGGTGAGCGATGTCGTCAGGCAGTTACAGACCACTCTCAAATATAAGAACTACTCCCTGATGACTTCGGATGTGCTGCGTACTAAAGAAGGGTCTACGGGCACCAGCAACAAGGGGGTGGCGGATTTCAAATTAATAACCGAAGGTGCCGCGCGCAACAGCCCCATCTTCTATGATTACGTCGCGCGCCTGATTAAGATTGACGGGACGACGCCGAGCACCTCCACCATTCAAATAGGGAACTTTAGCTTCAGCATGAGGATTCCCGTAGAGGTCAGCGCAGGACAGATTCAGTATGAAAGGGTCGGATTCGAAACTCCTGTCAGCATGCGCGAGGGCGAAAAGATCGTCGTCGGCACCACCACCATGCAGGACAAGGGGCTGATAGTTGTCCTCACGGCCAGAATCATCAAGTAAGCAGCAGGCTCCGCGGAGGCGGTCATGAAAAAAATCCTTCTTTGCATGATGATGAGCCTTCTGCTGCCTGGCGTGTTGTGGGCGCAGAGCAAACAGAATGAGTTGAAGATTACGCTCAGGAATAACGCGGCCGACGAAGCTCAAACCAGAACACAGTTGCAAAGACTGCTCGGCCAGTACGACCTCTCCAAATATATATTCACGCGAGAGATTGTTATAGACAGGCAGGCCATACCTCACAGCCATCCTGTATTGACGCTTTCCGCAAGGCATCTGAGGGACGACGAATTGCTGCTCGCAACCTTCGTACACGAGCAGTTCCACTGGTTCCTGAGCCAGAGAGAGGAACAGACGGAGAAGGCCAAGCAGGAGTTAAAAACCATCTTTCCCAAAGTGCCCGTAGGTTTTCCTGAAGGCGCAAAGGATGAGAACTCCACTTACGTGCATCTGCTGGTGAACGTCCTTGAGTACGGCGCAATCATAGAGCTGCTCGGAGAATTGAAGGCGCGGCAGGTGATGGAGTTCTGGGCGACGGATCATTACAGGTGGATATACAGGCAGGTTCTGGCGGAAGGCAGGAAGATAAGAGAAGTAATGATAAAACAGAAGCTGACGCTTTAACCTCTTCTTGCTTAGCCTTGCCTATATGCGTGCTGTTATAGTTAACATTACGCATGGAGAAGGAAGAATCAAGGCGGTTAAGCGATCTGACCATAGGGGATGCCAAGCGCATACTGGTCTACGGGATTGTCATTGCGCTGGCGGTCGGGCTGTTCATATTGCTGGTCGGGCAGGTGCTCGTGGCGCTCCTTCTGGGAGTCGTCGCGGGCATCTATCTCTTGCCCGTACAGGAATGGCTCGAACAACGCCTCAGGGCCAGGGCCGGAAGCGCCATCATCACAATCGCGCTCATAGTCGTCCCGCTCCTGGGGATCACGGGCTACGCGTGGTACGAGCTTTCCGACTACTCGAATCTGGTCAGCGAGAAACATGATTCGATAATAGAGGCCATCAGCCGCGCAATGGAGCGCTACGTACCCGTCAGGCGTGAGAGCACCCGCGCGGGTCTTCAGGCAGCCTTCGCGGAAGCCGTCACGCGCTCAGGCGAAGTCACAGAAGAGTTACGCAAGCGCGCGGCGCTTCTCCTGGCATCGCTCGCGCTCTTTTTCTTCACGGTCTTTTACATACTCACTCAGCGCATACGCATCAGCGCCTACATAAAGGTGCGGATCCCGGGCGATTACATGCCGCTTTACGAGAAGCTGGCGCAGAACGTCGGCGCGGCTCTCAGGGGGGCGCTCCGCGCGGTCTTCATAGACCAGACCATCAAGGCCGCAGTCATCTTTATACTCAACGTCATCTTTGACGTTCCGCTCGCCATAGTGCTGGCGATAGTCACCTTTCTAGCGGGCTTCTTTCCGCTCATAGGCGAATGGGCTATCTACGTTCCCATCTCCATCTACCTCTTCGTCTTTCGTCACGAGCCTGTCAACGCGTCCATCTACCTGGCGATAGGAATCGCTCTGACCATCTGCTCGTCGCTGCTCTTGAGGCCGAAGCTTGCGAGCGCGGGCGCGCGACGATTCAGCTTCTACTGGATGTTGCTGGCGCTGGTTTCGGGCGTCTACGTCTTCGGCATCCCCGGCATAGTCCTCGGCCCGGCCATCCTTGGCTTCGTCAAGGCGGTCGCGGACACAATCTTGGGCGACGTTCGCTACGAAACCTCACTATTGAAGACGGAAGACGAACAGCAGGGACAGAAGCTAATCGAAGAAGCGCAACGGGAGGCGGCCAGCGCTACTGATTAGAAGCAGGTGGTACTGGCCTGTTTTGCTTCCTTGAGTGAATTATTTAAGGCAATCATAGAATTATGCCTTCAGTGACTGAATCCCTGCCGGCGCTAACTCAATCAGCGCCGGCGCTGATTGAATGACTTCGCTGATTCAGTCTCGGAAAGCAAGGGGGAATGGCCTAAATCTTTGAAAAGCAAGGATTCAGGCGCGTGTTGCGGAAAATGGTCTTTCCCCTTCAGAGGTTTTGCGGGCGGAGTTTGTTTCGCGGCGATTTATCCCGGCGGCCAGTTCATCTGGCGGCCTCCGAGGACGTGCAGGTGTAGATGAAAGACGCTCTGGCCTGCGCCCGCGCCCGTGTTGATGACTGTGCGATAGCCGCTCTCGGAAAGTCCCTCCTGATTGGCCACGCGCGCGGCTACGCGCAGAAGATGGCCGAGCGTGCGCTCCTCGCGCTGCGTAGCTTCGTCAAGCGATTCTATGTGCTCGCGCGGAATGACCAGTATGTGCGTGGGTGCCTGAGGGTTGATGTCGCGGAAAGCCACCGAGACATCATCCTGATGCACCAAGTCTGCGGGAATCTCGCCCGCGATGATTCTACAAAAGAGACAATCCATAAGAAATGATGAACGCCGAGTGCAGCAAATGATGAATGAAAGAGCGCTGACTATCTTAGCTCATTATTCATCATTTTGCATTCCGGCTTCCGCTCCGCCTTTCAGGCCAGTTCGGCGGCCATGCCTTCCACGCCGCGCGGCATCTGAAGCGACGCGGTCACGGAATCGCGCTGGCGCTCTATATGAGCGCCCACTCTTTTAAGCTTGTCCTCTATCTTCTCGTAGCCGCGGTCGATGTGATAAACGCGGTCAATAATTGTCTCGCCCTGAGCGGCGAGGCCCGCCAGTACGAGCGAGGCCGAGGCGCGAAGGTCGGAAGCCTGCACGCGTGCGCCCGTCAGGCGGCTCGCGCCTTCGACCACAGCGTTATGCCCTTCGATCTGTATTTGAGCGCCCATGCGCTGCATCTCAGAGGCGTGCATGAAGCGGTTCTCGAAGATGGTTTCGGTAATCACCGAGCGTCCCTCGGCCTGCGTCATCAAGGCCATGTACTGCGCCTGCATGTCGGTGGGAAACATAGGATGAGGCTCCGTCACTATGTCGCGCGAGCGCAAGCCATTCGGACAGCAGCTCACGTGAACCGTGCTTTGATTTACCTCTTCGATGTCCACGCCGACTTCCCTGAGCTTGGCTATCAGCGCGCCGGAATGCTCCGGGCGACAGCCCTTGATTTCAAGCTCGCCCCTGGTGATGGCCGCAGCGACTATGAACGTGCCCGTCTCTATCCGGTCAGGGATGATTGTGTGCTCAGCGCCGCTGAGCGCCTCTACGCCTTCGACCGTGATGGTAGGCGTGCCTGCGCCGCGCACGCGCGCTCCCATGCTGTTTAATAGCTCCGCGAGGTCAACTATCTCAGGCTCGCAGGCGGAGTTGTTCATGATGGTCGTGCCCTTGGCGAGCGTTGCCGCCATCATAAGGTTCTCTGTGCCCGTGACCGTCACCTTGTCAAATCGCATCTCTGCGCCGCGCAGGCGGCCCCCCCTTGGGGCGCGCGCCACCACGTCGCCCGATTCCAGCTTGACGGTCGCCCCAAGGAGCTGAAAGCCCGACAGGTGAAGGTCTATGGGACGCGTGCCTATGGCGCAGCCGCCCGGAAGAGAGACCCTCGCTTTGCCGAAGCGCGCGAGGAGCGGCCCCAGCGCAAGCACGCTGGCGCGCATGGTCTTAACAAGCTCGTAGGGCGCTTCGAAAAGCTCTATGTGAGAGGCCGTTATCTTGTGCGTGCGAAGCTCCGGCGTCAAAACGGTTGCGCCCAAATCTTCCAGCAGGCGGCGCTGCGTGATGATGTCGCGCACGTACGGTATGTTGTGCAGTATGACCGTTTCGGGCGTCAGGAGCGCCGCCGCCATGCAGGGCAGCGCGCTGTTCTTCGCGCCGCTAATCTGAACGCGCCCACGAAGCGGGCGTCCGCCTTTGATTCGGAATTTATCCATTGAGGAACTCTCCTTACATTACGTCCCGACTAGCCTTATCCGGCAAAAATCCTACAGATACAACTCGGCGGGCAAAATCCATGGAAAGCTACGCCCGCCCGCTTCTCCACCGACACCGAAACATTGCCTCTGGAGCAAGCAGAGACGAGGGCTGGAACTCCGGTAATTGAGACGGAAAGACTCGCGGATTTTACCACGGGAGATAAAAAAGAAAAAAGCTAAAAGACAGAGGCAACGGGTCGGAAAAAGCTGCTGCTAAACCTTAGCTTCTTTTCCTTAACGCCACGGTGCGGGGGATGCCTTGCAGGTCAAGGTGTATATCCAGAAGCTCCCAGGTCTGCGGGTCAATCAATTTTCGTACGGCCTCGTGCTGGTCGAAGCCTATTTCCATGAGCAGGTGGCCGCCCCTTTGCAGGAGGGCAGGGGCTTCGCTGGCGAGGCGGCGTATGACTTCAAGGCCGTCGCCGCCCGGCGTCAGGGCGAGGCGCGGCTCGAAGTCCCGCACCTCTCTTTGAAGCTCTTCCAGCGCGTCTTCCGCCACGTACGGCGGATTGGAGACTATCATGTCAAAGCGCGTATCGGATTCCCGCAGCGCGGCGAAGCAGTCGGAGCGGATTAAAGAAAGTCGCTCTTCGACATTGTGTCGCCGTGCGTTGAGCCCGGCCACATCGAGCGCAGCCTCGGAGATGTCCAGGCCAATCCCGCGCGCGTCTTCTCTCTCATGAAGAATCGAGATGATGATGCAGCCCGAACCGGTCCCGACATCGCAGACAAGCGGCGCTTCCCTGCCCCGAAGCAGGTCCAGCGCCGTCTCTACCAGCAGCTCCGTTTCCGGTCGCGGAATCAGGACGGCGGGCGTCACTTCAAAATCGAGCTTGAAGAACGGCGCGTGGCCTGTGATGTACTGTAACGGCTCGCCCCTGGCCCTGCGCTCCAGCAGCGCGCGGAAGGAGGCAAGCGTCTCTGCGGAAACTTCCTCTTCGGCGTGCGTGATGAGAAAGGTGCGGTCGCGCCCAAGCACATGCGCCAGGAGCGACGCAGCCTCTCGCCTGGATTCCGGCACGCCCGCTCGCCTCAGCACTTGCGTAGCCCCGAGCGTGGCCTCCGCTATGGAAACAGCACTCATGATGAATAGTAATGGTGAACGGCAAACGGTGAATAGGTGAACGCTTCTTTCTATTTCCTATTCACCATTTACTATTCACACGCCCTTTTGCCTTTTACCTTTTAGCATTTGCCTTCTATAATACGCTGCAACAGTCACCTGCGAACAGACCGGGCCGGGCAGTTTATCTGGATAGACTCCGGCATTATCTTTTGCCCGACCTGAACCGAGGTCGCAGGAGCGTGGACTTTGCTCTGACAAGGAGGCGAAAGTGAAAGCCGAGTTTAATATAGAAGGGATGCACTGCGATTCCTGCGCGGCGGACATAAAGGAGACGCTCGAAGAGACTGCGGGCGTGCGCGACGTGGACGTAACCTTCCAGCGCAAGACGGCCGTAGTCAATTTCGACGAAGACACTGTGCAGCAGAGCACTATCGTCAAGAAGATTCAAGACCTTGGATACAAGGCAACTATTTCTGGTGAATCGCAAAGCGAGGTGGGAGCATGAGTGAACAGGGAGAGGTAAAGGCCAAAACTGGAGGCCCCGTCGACGACAAGGGCACGGATCAAACGGAAGCGCGGGCAATCTTAAAGCGGCTGCGCGACAACGGCTTTGAAGGAAGCGACGAGAAGCTGGCCGTCGCGCTCGGCCGTCCTATAGAGCAGGTGGCTTCCTGGATGAACGGCGTCGAGCCCGTAGACGACGACGTGATCATGAAGGCGCGCGGCATAGCGACCGACAGAAATATACAGATTGAATAGAAGCAGCGGGCTATCAGCGGTCAGCCATCGGTTAAAAACTACTGACGCTGACTGCTGATATCCGGCTGCTGAATGCTCTCTTATGAACGAGAAGCTTCATCAGGCTATAGAGGAACTGTTTGAGTCGTACACGGCGGACGGGACGAAGATTCATCACCTAGACCGCCAGCCGTTGCCGTCGCACGCAGAAATTGTGCGCGTGCTGATGACGGTTCACGAGCTTCTGTTTCCCGGCTACATAGGCGCGCAGGGGCTGACGGGCGCTGCCCTCAAGCTTCATGTGGAAGCGCGCATGGCCTGGCTTTACGAAAGTATGGCCGAGCAGATTCATCGCGCCATAGGCCACGGCAAAACCGTGGGCGAGCATTGCGAGGTGACGGACAGGAAGGCTTCTGATTGCGCGGCCTGTTTTCTGTCCGAGCTGCCGCGACTGCGGGAAGTTCTGGCAACCGACGTGGAGGCGGCCTACGGGGGCGACCCTGCCGCCACCTGCTACGACGAGATCATCTTCAGCTACCCGAGCATCTACGCCGTGATGGTCTATCGACTGGCGCACGTGCTCTACAGGATGAAAGTCCCGCTCATCCCGCGCATCATGACCGAGCACGCGCACTACCGCACGGGCATAGACATTCATCCGGGCACACAGATTGGCTCGCACTTCTTTATAGACCACGGAACGGGCGTGGTCATCGGCGGGACGGCTGTCATAGGCAACAACGTCAAGCTCTATCAGGGCGTGACACTGGGCGCTTTCTCCTTCGACAAGGACTCCACAGGCGAGCTTATTCGCAACACCAAGCGTCACCCGACCATAGAAGACGACGTGGTCGTATACGCTGGCGCAACCATACTGGGCGGCGACACCGTCATCGGGCGCGGGAGCGTCATAGGCGGCAACGTGTGGCTCACGCATTCGGTCCCGCCCGGAACCCGTGTCGTTCAGGAATCCCCTAACTTGCGCATCATCACCGCAGACCAGCGCGCCGCCTCTTAAGTCATAGAGCCTTCATATGTACTCAGGGTTGAGTACGACGGCCCATAATTTCAACCGTATCCGGTTTCTACATTAATCTTCTGCCTGACCCGCAGGCTACTCC
>DASVVZ010000196.1:0-7937 GCA_036389875.1 Pyrinomonadaceae bacterium | reverse complement strand
AAGACCACAACGGCCATCAACCTGGCCGCGGCCTTTGCGCGCAAAGGCTTGCGAACATTACTTTTAGATCTGGACCCGCAGGCAAATAGCTCCATCTCCTTTTTAGACCCGGACGTGGTGGAGAATTCCGCCTACGAAATGATCATGGACGGAAGCTCCGGCCTTGATCAGTTCATTTATACAACCCCTGTCGAAGGCTTGAACATGGTTCCGGCCAGAATTAACCTTGCTAAGCTTGAAGCGAAATTGGTAGGGGACTTCGACGCCCCCTTTCGCCTTAAAGACAGGCTGGAGCCACTGCGCTCGCGCTATGACTGCATAGTGATAGATACGCCGCCGACCCTTGGCTTGATAACCGTCAATGCGCTTGTGGCGGCAACGCACGTGCTGATACCCATACAATCCTCCTACTTCGCCTTAGAGGGCACGGACGACCTGCTTGAGACCATAGAGAAGGTCAAGGCGCGTCCTAACCCGAACCTTCAGGTGCTGGGCGTGGTGGTCACTCTGCACGATAAGAGAACCACCCTCGCGCGCGAGGTTCATGAGCATATACGGCGAGTTTTCGGTGCGAAAACCTTCGATACGGTGATTACGAAGAGCGTGCGGCTCGAGGAGTCTCCCGCCTACAAGGAGTCTATCTTTACATTTGCGCCGCAATCATCCGGCGCAAATGAATACGCGAAACTCTGTGACGAGGTGATAAGTCGTGTCTAAAAGAGGACTACCGTCGGGCCTGCGCATGCGCCACGACGCGCACTACGTGGAGGAATTGGCGCAGCACAGACCCACCCCCATTGGCCGCATGATCGCCCTGGAAAAGCTGGACCCCAACCCCGGGCAGCCCCGCGTGGAGATAGGGGATTTGACGGAACTGACGGACTCCATACGTGAGAAGGGAGTGCTGGAGCCCCTTCTTGTAAAGCCCTCAGAGGTTGGCGGGCGCTGGATGATAATTGCAGGAGAGCGCCGCTTTCGCGCGGCGCGTGAGGCAGGCTTAAGGGAAGTGCCCTGCATAGAGATGGATGTGGATGATAGGGCTGTGGCCGAGATTGCCCTGATAGAGAATCTACAACGTAAGGATTTGACACCCTGGGAAGAGGCTGATGGCCTGGCCGCTCTCTGCGAGCGCTTCGGCTATACTCACGCGGAGGTGGCGCGTAAGGTAGGGAAGAGCCGCAGCACTGTCACGGAAGTCATGTCAATAGCATCGCTCCCGGAACCCGTGCGGGAGCGATGTCGGCGCGCCGACATTAACTCCAAATCGCTGCTCTTACAGATAGTGAGACAGCCGGATGAGGACTCTATGATGCGCATGGCAGAGGAGGTTGTTCGTGGCGGCATGACCAGGGACGACGCTCGTGCTATCAGACGTGCACAGGAGGTGGAACAAGACGCTACGCAGGCGGACTCTAAGAAGGCTCGTAAGCCTTACGTCTATAAATTTGTTTCGCCGGGCAAAGAGTTCAGGCTGGAGATGCGTTTTCGCCGCACAGCTGTTAAAAACAGCGAAATAGCTGCCGCTCTGCGCCTGGCTGCCGATAAGCTTGATAGAGAAGAATAGAAGCCCCATCCGCGTCTGATAACGCCCGATGTTTAGCCAAGGGTTTAAAACAAAAAGACAGACCCTCACGAAAACAACGACACCGTCACAGATAAGCCCTCTGATTTTCTTCCGATTTCTCTTCTAATTTTTGTGCCGAATATTCCGTAGACTACAATTGAGCTGCCGATGCCAGGCTAATTCACGCGGATTGACTCTTCTTGCGCTCTGCGGAGGCTTTCTTCTGTAGCGTGCGGGCCCATCTTTCCAGCACGGGCTGTAGGGGCTTGAAAAGCTTCGCGCGCAGGCCGTGCTGGCGTTCATTCCAGGACCGCAGGTGCTTTTCCGTGTAAGCACGCACGCTTGTCTCTATCTGCCCTCTTTTTATGGAGTGGCGCAGGGTCAGGTAGTAATGTTGGCCCACCAGAGAGAAGAGAATCGCAGCCAGATTACCTTTGAATGAGAGTCTGGGCATGATTCTTTTATGAAAGGGCTTTGAGCGGGGCAGTAATGCGCCTACAGCGATTTCCAGCCAGGCTGCCTGTCCGCCCTGTCTTGGGTGATACAGCCCCGGCAACTCTGTCTTTTGTTGTAGGGATTTAAGTCGCGGATCATTGATTGAATCCACAAGTCTTATACGGTCTATCCCGCGCAAGTGCTCTCGCGGCAGGCTCTCCATAATGGACGTAATACGCTCTTCTGTCCCTTTAGGCAGCTTCACCTGCGACTGATTCTCGATTTTTATAGCCATTGAGTAAAAGTTATCCTTCGGGTTATGAATTAGAGACTCTATGAGATGCTTTAGTGCTAGTCAAGTCGCTTCGTGTAAGACAGCTAAATAGTCTTATAGAAGGGGGGAAGACCACAGTACAAGGATAGGGATAGCTTTGAGTCAGAGTTATTATGAGTACGACATCAGCTGCGTCTGATAATATATATTATGTACCATCGATGTCAATTCAAACCTCAATTCATATAAGGAACCTTGTTAGAACCTTGACAGGTCCCCCTTTGATTGCTACAGTACGCGGTCTTTTGGCTTAAAGGCCGCCTTAGTACACTATCTACTTATCAAAAAAGGAGTGCTGATTTGAGCACTATGGGAAGTTACCTGTTTACATCGGAGTCCGTCACGGAGGGACACCCCGACAAGATAGCGGATCAAATCTCGGACGCGGTGCTGGACGCAGTGCTGAGCGAAGACCCCACGGGTCGAGTGGCGTGCGAGACGCTGGTCACAACCGGTCTGGTGGTAATTGCGGGAGAGATTACAACGCAGGCGCGCATAGATTTCCAGCAAGTGGCACGTGAAACCATTAGAGAAATCGGTTATACGCGGGCCAAATATGGCTTTGATTGTGATACTTGCAGCGTTCTCTCTGCCGTGGGACGCCAGTCCCCGGACATAGCCATGGGCGTGGACACGGGCGGCGCCGGGGACCAGGGACTAATGTTCGGGTTTGCCTGCAACGAGACGCCGGAACTGATGCCACTGCCTATACAACTTGCTCACAGCCTCGCCTTAAGGCTCTCGGAGGTGCGTAAATCCGGAGAGCTTCCCTACCTGCGGCCGGACGGAAAATCACAGGTTACTGTGGAATACAGGGATGGAAGGCCGCACAGGGTGGACGCAGTGGTTATCTCTTCCCAGCATGACCCGAATGTGACAAACGAGCGCCTGCGCTCTGAAGTGCTGGAGAGCGTGATACGCCACACTGTCTCTCAGGAAATGCTTGACGAGAACACAAAGTATCACATTAACCCAACGGGCCGTTTCGTCACGGGCGGCCCGCAGGGGGACGCCGGCGTCACAGGGCGCAAGATAATAGTAGATACATATGGCGGTTACGCCCCGCACGGTGGCGGCGCTTTCTCCGGCAAAGACCCCACAAAAGTTGACCGCTCCGCAGCCTACATGGCGCGCTACGCAGCCAAAAACATAGTCGCGGCAGGACTAGCAGAGCGATGCATGGTACAGCTAGCCTATGCCATTGGCGTAGCTGAACCCGTCTCGGTGCTGGTAGACACACAGGGCACAGGACGCCTCGGCGAAGACAGGCTCTCTGCGCTTGTCAGGGAACATTTCCGCCTGACTCCCCTGGGCATCATAGAGGAGTTGCGGTTGCGCAGGCCCATTTACAAGAAAACAGCCGCCTACGGCCACTTCGGGCGCACTGGCGATGGGTTTACATGGGAGGCCACGGACAAGGCCGAGGCACTGAGGGCTGCCGCAGGCGTCTAGCAGAGGCTCGATAATTTCTTAAGAATTCAGGTTAAAAAGGGAGAGATAAATGACTGCAACGCGTCCGGTTGAGTACGACGTGAAAAATATTGAACTGGCCTCCGACGGCAAGCGCCGCATAGAGTGGGCCGAGCGCGAGATGCCTGTGCTGCGCCTTATAAGGGAGCGATTTGCGCAGGAAAAGCCCCTGAGCGGCGTCCGCCTGGTGGCCTGCGCTCATGTCACCACTGAGACGGCCAACCTGGTGCGCGCGCTTCAGGCTGCGGGTGCGGAGACCGTTCTGATTGCCTCCAACCCCCTCTCTACACAGGATGATGTGGCGGCTTCGCTCGTGGCGGACTGGCACGTCCCAGTCTACGCCATAAAGGGCGAAACCACTGAGACCTACAACCGCCACGTGCGCACAGCGCTCGATACAAGGCCGCAGATAATTATTGATGACGGCTCGGACGTAGTGGCCACGCTTATAAAGGAGAGGCCGGATCAGGTCTCTGAGATAGTCGGCACTACGGAAGAGACCACTACAGGAATCGTGCGACTGCGCGCGATGGAGGCCGCAGGCGCCCTGACCTTCCCCGCCATGGCTGTCAATGATGCACAGACGAAGCATTTCTTCGACAACCGGTACGGCACAGGCCAGTCCACGCTGGACGGCATTATAAGGGCAACCAATATACTGCTGGCCGGGCGTACTATGGTGGTAGTGGGCTACGGCTGGTGCGGCAAGGGAGTGGCACTCAGGGCCAGAGGCATGGGCGCCAACGTCATAGTCACGGAGATCAATCCCATAAAGGCCGTGGAAGCCGTAATGGATGGCTTCCGCGTCATGCCCATGAAGGATGCCGCTCCCCTGGGCGACATCTTCGTCACTGTGACAGGCAACCGCCACGTGATAGACAGAGAGCACTTCGCACAGATGAAGGACGGGGCCATAGTCTGTAATAGCGGCCACTTCGACCTGGAGCTCAATCTGGTGGCGCTCAGAGAGATGTCCAGCGCCCTCTCGGAATTGAGGCCCTTTGTGGAGGAGTACAAGCTTAGCTCCAACGGCAGGCGTGTAATAGTCCTTGGAGAAGGGCGCCTGATTAACCTGGCCGCGGCGGAAGGCCATCCGGCCAGCGTCATGGATATGAGCTTTGCCAATCAGGCCCTTTCCGTAGAGTATCTGGTCAGAAACAGGGGCCAGATGAAGCCGGGCGTGCACCTGCTGCCTCAGGAGGTGGATACGGAGATCGCCAGTTTGAAGCTTAAAGCGCTTGGTGTGGACATAGACACGCTGACGGGTGAGCAGTTGGAATACCTGTCCAGCTGGGAGACAGGTACCTAAGCTTTCACTTTAGAGGAAGAGCAGAAAAAGGGGTATGACTCTTAAATGTCATACCCCTTTTCTATGTACGCGAGCGCGCGAGCAGGTATGTGCCTGTTGCGCCGAAGATGACTACTGGAGCCCAGGCTGCCACAGCCGGGGGCAGAAACCCGTAAACGCCCATCTGCTGTGAGCCGCTGGTGACGCCCCAGAATGCCAGGCCCACGGCCACTGCGTAGCTTAAGGCGGCTATGGCGCTGCGCCTGCCGAAGGCCAGGGCCAGCGGGATGCCCACCAGTGCCATCACGACTACGCCGAAGGGGTCTGCGTACTTGCGCTGTAGGGCCACCATCAGCGGCGCCACAGACTCGCCCTTCCTGCGAATGGTCTTTATGTAAGCGCTTAACTCTTTAGCGCTTAACTGGGAGGGCTTGTCCGCCCAGGGCTTAAACAGATCTATTGAATCAGGCCTTCTCATCTCCAGGCGCTCTGTCTGCCTGCTTGTCATACTCAGCCCGTCCAGGATCGTCTCGTCAGCGCCCTCCAGCACCATGCCTCCCGCTGTAGTCCAGTCGGCAGTCTCTCCCTTGATTATGCGGCTCAGGTGTATGCCATCCGGGTCGAACTCGTATATAGACAGATCATACAGTTGCGCGCCCGTCCCGTCGTATATGTACGAATATATGCGGCCTGTTTCTGTAGAAGCCAGCCAGAGCCTGCCGGATTGAGTGGAAGCCCTGGCCGTGCCTGTGCGTATCTGTGCCCTGAGGGCGTCCTGTCTTAGATTCGCTGCCGGCATTAGACGCTCCTGAACCCCCCACAGCAGCAGCCCTGCGCAAATGGCCGTAAACAGTCCCGGCAGCGCCAGCCTGAAGACGCTCTGCCCGCACGCCCACCAGGCTATGGCCTCACTGCGACGGGCCATCAGTGCATAGCTGACCAGCACGGCCACAAGCATGCTCGGTGACGCCAGTTGCACGCCTACAAAGGGCAGCAGGTATAGGAGGTATTCCAGAACCGTGCGCGTCCCTGTGCCTCTTTCGACTATCCATTTCCACAGCTCGAAGAGCGTAAAGACCAGTATAAGGGCCGCCAGGGCTATGAGGACGGTCGCAAAGCTCAGGCTCACTGTACGTATAACTGTTTTATCCAGAAGACTTGGAAAGCCCAGCAGCCTTCTGCTTTTGGCACGCGCAGCTACATCCCCTGCTACGGCCTGCGCCGGAGTGCCGTACGTGGCCGTGCGTCTGAAGATATTCGGCAGGCGTAAGACCTGCAGGCTTCCCCTTCTCTTCAGTAGAAGCAGCAGTGCCCATGCGGCCGTTAATAGATTGGCCATCCATGTGCCCGCAAGTACAGGCACTGCGCCTGTTCTAGCCATCTGCTCGCCTAAGAGGGACAGCAAGTAGTAGACCAGCAGAACCGCCAGGGAAAGCAGAAGTCCGAAGCCCCTGCCGCCCTTCCTCACGCGCAAACCCAGTCCCGCTCCCAGCAGCGCGAAGATCATAGGCCCCATGGAGAAGGCCAGCCGCCTGTGCGCCAGTGTGAGTCGCTCGCGGCTTTCCCTGTGCGTCTGGCCTGGAATAAAAAGCTCGTTCCAGTACATCTCCTCCGGCCTTGCTTCCTCCTTTTGCAGGTCTCCCAGCAACTCCTTGCGCCCTGTATCCAGCACGAATCTTAGCTGTTCCAGCCGCTCAGTGGTACGCGAGGCTGTTCCCTGCCCCTCTTTAGCGGGAAATGTCGTGGAGATGGCGTCCGTCAACACCAGCTCTGAGCGCTCTGCAGAGGAGTCTATGCGCCCGCTACGTGCCGTCACCAGCCTGGTTAGCCCGTCCTTCTGCTGTGCAAAGAGAAAGACTCGCCCCCACTGCCCCCTGACCTTATCCCCGTCCTTTACATATATGACGTAGCCGGGAATCTCCGTGTTGAAGGTGCGCGGCTCCACAGGCGAGTCCATCTTGTAAAGAGCCGCACGTATGGTGGCGCGCCGCAGCGTGCGAGCCGCCTCCGGCGCCACAGTCAGATTCACCCACAAAGCTGCCCCCGTCAGCAGGCACCCTAGCATCAACACGGGCCAGAGCATCTGCCATGTGCCTATCCCAGCGGCCCTCATGGCTACCAGCTCGCTATCCGTTCCCATACGGCTAAGGCCCACAAGCCCCCCCACAAGCATAGCCGTGGGCAGCGCAAAGACCAGCACGTTAGGGATAAGAGAGAGGGAGAATTCGGCCAGAAGTTCCGTGGGGACTCGCGCCACTACCAGTATCTCGGCCAGTCGGCCGGATTGCTGCGCCAGTAGAATTGCCGTCAGCAAAAGCAGCGCCATCAGCAGATAAGGAATTATGGCGGCTATTATATAGCGCTGTATTAGGAATCTGCCCGAACGCATAAAGGAAGCTCTGTTTTTACGCCTCGAAAAAGGTGTTTAGCGGCTCTATCCCAAAGGCGGCTCAGTTGATAAAGGTGGCCGTCCCCCTTGGCTCTCGCTCCAGCACGCGGCCAATCAGGCGTTGAGTAAACTCCGCCACCTCCTCTTTAATACGCACACCGGCGCCGCGCGCCCTGTTGGCGAAATCCTTCGGCGATAGCTTTTGTGTAGACTTTAATTGTGAGAGCGCCTCTGCTGAAAGCATTGCCCCGGCGCCGTGGCCGCAGCTCTCGCATCTTAAGCGGCCCTCCGCGTTGATTCTGGCGCTCTCTTTTTCCTCGAAGGGCCTTCGGCAATCCGCGCACATGCGTAATTCCGGCAGAAACCCGGCCAGTCTTAAAGTCCAGACTTCGAAGTAACGCACAAACGCCTGTAGATCCTGCGGGCTCTCCTTGAGCGCCTCAAGCGTGGCGCCCAC
>DASVVZ010000195.1:0-6997 GCA_036389875.1 Pyrinomonadaceae bacterium | reverse complement strand
GGCTGGTCTCTATCTCTATGATACGAGCCAGCGCGCTCTTATTGATGACCACGTCATTCAGTACGCGCGAGCGCATCAACTGCTCGTCGGCGCGAAACAGCTCTGCGGCCAGCATCACGCGCGAATCAATCTGGTATTGTCCGTCAAGAATGGTTTCAAGCGCCGGAAACATCTCCTCCATGCGGAACTCGGCCAGGTAGCCCAGGCTCCCGTAGTTGATGCCGAGCACGGGAACTTCGCTGTCGCCCAGCATGCGGGCCGTAGCTATCATCGTCCCGTCTCCGCCGAGCACTATGATTAAATCCACATGGCCGGCCAGCTCTTCGCCCGCGACCGTTTCCACCACGCAGCCTGTCTCGTGCTCTACACGCTCTTTTTCCAAGTCGGGCGTGCCGACGAGCGTAATCGAGTGGTCATGTAGCCATTTGACCAGGCTACAGACAGTCTTGAGCGCATCCGGTTGATGCGGCTTGACGACAACACCTACGCGCCTTATGACAGACTTCGCCATCAATTCTCTTAAGGTTCAAGGCAAGGGGGTTTTGGAATTACTTAAACGGCTCGGATGATAACCGTCCGCGCTTTTGGGTGTCAACGAAATGATGAAAAGCCCTTTTACCTGTCTACTGCGGGGGCCCGTTCATGCCTGACCATTGTCCCTGCGGAATGAAGCTGGCCCAGAAATAGGGATGATTCCACGTCGCGCTCCTGAGCATTTCAAGCTGTACCTGCCGCAGGGCTTCGGCCCTGCCTTCTCCGGCCTGCAAACGTCTGTAGTAAGAGACCATCAAATTTTCCGTCGCTTTGTCCGAGACCTGCCAGAGGCTGATCAACTGGCTTTCCGCCCCGGCCAACACGAGAGCGCGGCGTAACCCGTAGACGCCATCGCCGTTTTTAACTTCGCCCAGCCCGGTCTCGCAGGCCGACAGCACGACCAGCTTCGTCCCCCATAGATTAAGGCCGGCGGCTTCCAGCGCGGTCAGTATACCGTCGTTTGAAGCGCCGCCGCGTCGCTGGTTTACGCCCGCCAGCGCGAGGCCCGAACGCAGGAGCGGGTTCTCGCCGTAGGCCGTCTCGGATGGCAACGTCTCTGCGAGACTCAAGCTCAGGCCGCGCCGTTTATTAGAGGCTGAGCGTGCGGCCGGGTTCAGGTCGGGCAGGAAAAAGCCGTGCGTGGCTATGTGCAGGATGCTGGGCGCACGCGCCAGTTTAATGGCCTCTTCGGTCGCCCTCGTGCCTGTCAAGACCTGAGCATCGGGCAGGATGTTGCCGAGGGCCTGTGCCTCGCTTGCCGTGCCCGGTAAAGGCTTGAATGTTACTTGCCTCAAATCAAAGGCGCGGCTGCCTTGTGTGCCGCCTTCCGCGGGGCTTCCGGTGGCAGCGCCCGTGCCGTTCGCGTCGCCGGGCTGGTCGAAAGAAGGATTTGCTATAACTAAAGGGGCGGACTTATTGCTGCCGCCCTCGGCACGCACCTGCATTCTGAGCAGGTCGCGCCCGCTCGTCAGGTAAGTGATGCTATAGCTCTCTATGAGATAACGATTCTGCTCGTCCACCAGAGCGTTGAACGGAACAAGGTTGAGCGCCCCGTCCGGTGAAACCAGCAGGAGCGTCTTATCTCCCAGCAGCCTGCGCACCGGAAGCATCACCTTTTCGTAGAGAGAGCGCGCGGCCCCTTTAACATTAGGACTCTTGCGGTCGGCAAGCGCAGAGCGGAATCGAGCTATGTCTGCATCAATTAAGGCTGCGTCACCCAGATCAACCCAAGCGACCTGCCCGTCGCGCTTGAGTATGTATGCAGCATATCGCGGGCTGCCCCACTTCTCTTCCGAATCTCGCGCGCGGTTATTGAAGGGCCTGTAGAGCGCTATCTCTACGAGCGCGCCGTTCTGCGGAATAGCATTCTGAACGCGCTCGACCGTGACGGCCTGTGATTGCGCCCTGAACTCGCTGCTGCGCGCGCCCACTTCAGCTTCCAGCCGCTCGACCTCTGCCTGAAGCCTTGCCACTTTCGCCTTATGCTCTGCGGGCTGTGCTGCGCCAGCCCCCTCAAGCACGAGCGAGGCAAGTTCAGTGCGCGTCTTGTCCAGTTGATCCAGAAGCGTCCTGTCTGAAGCGTTCATGCGGCGGCGCAGGGCTCCGATCTGCTGGCTCATGGCATCCAGTGCTCGCCCCTTACGGCGTAAGACGGTCAGTAGAGCGAGACGTGCCGCCTCCGTGTCCTCACGCTTCTGCATATTGAACCAGACGGCGTAATCCGTATCTGTCGCAAGAGTAGCCAGATAGAGAAGCTTCTGCTTCTCGGAACCCGTCGTCAGGATGAGCGAAAGGTTATGCTCGTTAATCTCAGCGCTTCTGGCGAGCAGCGCCAGAGCCCCCGCCCTGTTGCCCTGCTCCTGGTAGAGCGTCACAAGGTTCTGTAGCAGGGATGCCGTCCTGGGATGTTGCGCGCCCAGCGATTTCTCCGTGACGGCCAACGACCGCAGGTATAACGACTCGGCCGTTTTCAGGTCGCCTTTCACGTCGTATAGCGAGGCCAGGTTATTAAGGGCGAGCGCCGTGTCCGGGTGCTCTGCGCCGAAGGCTTTCTCTGTGATTGCTAGAGAGCGGCGCATGAGGGGTTCGGCCAGCGCGTAATCGCCACGCTGCCAGTAAAGCACGGCCATGTTGTTCAGTACCGCCGCGACATCCGGGTGCTCCGCGCCCAAAGCTCTCTCGCGCAGGGCCAGAGCGCGCTGTAAAAGCTGCTCGGCTCGCGCATAATCCTTCTTCTCCTGATAAAGAGTTGCGAGGTTGATGAGCGGCGCTGCAAGCTCCTGATGCCCCGCGCCAAGCACCTTCTCTTTAATAGTGAGGGCGCGGTTCAGGAGTTGCTCGGCGCGTGCGTAATCGCCCTTAAGGGTATAGAGAATCGCCAGCGTGTTAAGCGAGATGGTGACATCCCTGTGCTCCGGGCCAAACCATTTCTCGCGTATCGCCAGCCCACGCTGAAGCAGGGGCTCGGCCTGAAGGTAATCTCCACGCTCTCTATAGAGAGCCCCCAGATTATCTAGCGTCGTGGCCAGGTCTGGATGATTAGGCCCAAGCTGCTTTTCCTGTATGGCCATAGCGCGCCTGTATAATAGTTCGGCGCGCGTACTCGCCCCTCTCCTGATAAAAGTAGGCCATGTTGTTCAGGGAAGCGGCGACTTCTGCATGCTCCGGCCCGAACGCCCTCTCTTTAATAGCCAGCGAGCGCAGATATAGAGGCTCGGCCCGGGTGTAATAGCCTCTGGCCTTATAAAGGTTAGCCAGGTTTCCGAGCGTGCTGGCGACATCCGTGTGCTGCGCGCCCTGCAATTTTTCACGCAGGCTGAGGGAGCGCAGGTATAGAGGCTCAGCGCGGGCATAATCCCCGCGCGCCTCGTACAACGCCGCCAGGTCGCCCAGCGTTTTGGCCACGGGCAGGCTCTCGGCTCCGACGGCCTTTTCGCGTATTTCGAGCGCGCGTTTAAGGAGAGTCTCCGCACGCGCGTAATCGCCTCTCTCCTTGTAAACGAGCGCAAGACTGTTGAGCGTGGCGGCAACGTCCCTGTGATTTTCGCCCAGGCTCTTTTCTCTAATTGAGAGGGCGCGCTCGTACACGGCTGCGGCACGCGCGTAGTCGCCCTTATCTTCATAAACTTTCGCCAGCTTATGGAGGGAGGCCACGATGTTCGGGTGCTCCGCGCCGAAAGCCTTTTCGCGCACCTTCAGCGAGCGCTCGTAGAGCGCCTCCGCCTGCGCGAAGTCACGCTTGAGCTCGTAAAGCTCAGCGAAAGAATCGAGCATGATGACTAGATTGAGGTCGTCCGTTCCGCTGGCCTTCTCCTCAATAGCAAGGACGCGTTGGTACAATTTTTCAGCGCGTTCGTAATCTCCCTTGCTCTTGTAAACATTGGCCAGCCCCATAAGCGGCGTGACGTTGTAGCGATTATCTTCGCCGCCTACCTTGACGTACATGGCCAGCATGCGGTTGTAGAGTTGCTCGGCGCCGTTGTAATCGCCCGTCACGTAACGCAGGTGCGCGAGCCTGACCAGGGAACTGAGTATGGCGAAGTGCTCCGCGCCGAAAGCCTTCTCGTCTATGGACAGGGCGCGCTCTAAAAGAGGCACGCCGCGCGCCGCCTCCTGCTTAATGAAGTAAAGCTCACCGAGCGCGTTGAGAATCCTTGAGAGGTCTCTATGCTCCGGCCCCAGCTCCTTTTCCACGATTGCAAGGGCGCGCTTGTAAAGCGCCTCTGTCTCCGTGTAATCGTTCCTGCTTTGATAAAGGCGCGCGAGGTTGAAGAGGACATTTGTCGTGACCGGATGCTGCGCCCCCCTTGTCTTCTCGCTGATGGAGAGGGCGCGTTTAAGCAGCGGCTCGGCCTCGTCCGGCGCATGGCGTTTAAGGTGCATCTCCGCCCAGGCGTTAAGGAGAAGAGCGACCTGCGTGTCCTCTGCGCCTTTAAGCTTTTCCACCAGCCGCAGAGAGCGCGCGTACATATCGCCTGCGCGTACGTAATCTTCTTTGGCCTCGTAGAGGTAAGCCAGATAGACGAGCGTTTCCGCAACCTTCTCGTGCTCGGCCCCTAAATCCTTTTCGGCAAGCGAGAGCGCTGTCTCCAGAAGCCGCTGCGCCTGGTCGAACTCCCGCTTCTCCATCATGGCCCTCGCCTGCTCCTGTAGCGAGGCCACCTCTTTCTCCGCGCTCTTCTGTGAGTCCTGCTGCTGCGGCTGTGCGCCCTGACCGAAAGTGTTCGGCGCGGGGATTGGCGAGAGCCATAAGGTTATAATCGCTGCGGCTGCGAAAAGTGGATTTCTTGCCCTGCGCATAACTCTGCCCCTCCTTCACAACCCGCCGGCTTGACCCAATCCAAAATAGCGCGCCAGCCATGATGTTGCCAGCCCTTACGTGCCGCCTGGTTAAAAGACCAGAAAGCCGGCGATAATTTGCACGAAAGCCCTGTTCGCAAGATAAATAGAATGAGAGTTGAGGTTGAGTTTTAAGGGAAGGAATTTAACAGGGATGGACGGTATAAGGAGATAGATCACTAAATCACGGGAATAGACAAGAAAGCTCTTTTCTTCTTCGCGTCGTGCGCCTGTGATTCAGCGGTTATTATCCTGTTTATCCCTGCTAATTTATGCTGAAGCACAAAACGAAATTGCGCTGCTCCCGAGCCGAAGCCGAAAGCAGCGCAATCCCTGATTCCGTCTGAATCACCCGAAGGCGACTCAGGGGAACGGCAACTGGCGCATGTACACGCAGCCTGCTGCCTCATTTATATACCGGACTAGGGAAGACTGGCGGTCAGTTCCAATCCGGTCAGCACCCGATTCACGCCCGAAGGAATGAACCGTTGCGCCTCGTAAGCGCAGTGCCCGTAGGTTTTTGTTCTGGTGGCTTTCCTCCACCGCCGGTTACGAATCCCGGCAACGAGGCTTAAGAACCCGAAAGCTCTTAAGCGACTTTCAGCACTCCCTTCGGTGGTTCCTTTCCGAAGGTGCGCCGCCTGTTTTTATCCAGGCGGCCCAGGGAAGATTTTTCAACCCTCCTGTGGCTCAAGCCTTTCGGCTTCGACGCGAGGCGTCAATAGATGCGACTAAATCCGCCTGTCGCTTCCCTCAAACGACGCGTCGCCACGCCGTTCGCCGTTCCCCGCATCGGTCGCAAGGCCCGTAAGCACCTGCAACGTGGGGAGGGTTATACGCTCCGGCTCTCATTGAGTCAAGCAGAAAATACTTTAACTATCGCCAGACTTTTCCACAACGCCTGTGGAAAAAGTTGTGGAAAAGTCTCTAATTGATGACAGGCAAGCTTCTAACTTTTTTGTTGCGCGTGAGAATATTTTTTCTTCGCGCGTGATGATTAGAGTTGCTTTCATGTCTCACGCGCCGCGTGCTCCAATCATGAATCAAGCTTTGCAGTTCTGTGCCGTCCCCGTGGGGGTCTAAAAGCTTCAACCAGAGCGGCAGCGGCAGCCAGCCCCAGGCCGCGCCGTAAACTTCCGTGTTCAATTCTTCCACTCGATGCTCCGCGCGCGTTTGCAGTTCGTCGGGCGGCAAATCTTCCCAGTTAGCGTAACAGGCGTGCTGAATACAGGGCGCGGGCTTAGCGCGACGATGCACCAGACAGCCGAAGCGCGCCGCGTATAGAGGGCACGCGAAGGTCTGCCGGAATGTGTCGCCCGAAGCCTGTAAGCAGTAGCGGCTGACGGCTCTTTCGGCCCGCAGGTAAACCTCTCGCTTCTCCTCATAGGAGAGGCGCGGCGTGCGCTCTATGGTTTCGCGTATGGCGACGGCTTCGAGCCTGGTGATGTGTACGTTGACGAAGTGCGCGTCTAGACAGCATGCGCCGGGCGTCTGACACGCGCGGCAATCTTCCGCGGCCTGCTCGTAGCCGCGCCGTATGCTCGTTTGATAGGAGATCTTCAGACGCTGCAGCTTTGCCAGGGCAGCCTGTTCCGAGAGACGATTCATCAGCTTTTTTCATAGAGCGCAAGGAACTCTACGTTCCCGTCCGCTCCGGTTATAGGCGAAGTGATAAGCCCCAGCGCCCGCAGGCCGCAGGCTTCCGCAGCGCGGTTGACTTCCTCTATCACGCGCGCGTGTTTCTCCGGGTCAGAGACTATGCCTCCCTTTCCAACTTCTCCCTTTCCAACTTCGAACTGAGGTTTGATGAGGGTAATGAATCGCCCGCGCTCGGTCAACAGGGCGACGATTGCCGGGATCACCTTGGTAGCGGAGATGAACGAAACATCCATCACAGCCAGGTCGAACTTTTGGGAAAAATCTTCCGGCTTAAGGTAGCGCGCGTTGACGCCTTCTCTGGCTTCGACTCTCTCGTCCTGCCGTATGCGCCAGTCTAGCTGGTTGTGGCCCACGTCAACCGCGACCACCCTCGCGGCACCGTGCTGCAAGAGGCAGTCCGTGAAGCCGCCGGTCGAGGCTCCCACGTCCAGGCAGACCAGCCCTTCAACGTTTATGCCGAAGTCGC
>DASVVZ010000194.1:0-12249 GCA_036389875.1 Pyrinomonadaceae bacterium | reverse complement strand
AGCCCGTCGCCATCACGCTCATTTCGCTGGCGGCTCTTTTCATACTCGTCGCCATCATAGCTCTCTTAAGTACGCGAAGCTCAGGCACGGGCACTTCCGCGAATAATGATGCAAACGAGGCCGTGGGCCGGTACGTCACGCCCACGAATGAAACCGCTAATCTCTCTCCGCCTGCGCGCGAGCCTAATACCGCCGCAGAGTTTTACGAGCGCGGGGCATATTACTTCTCCCTGCGCGATTACGACGCGGCCATCAGCGATTACCGCCGCGCCATAGATATGCAGAAGGATTTCCCTTCGGCGCACAACCGGCTGGGGCGTGCGCTGATGGCCAAGGGACAACTCTCCGCGGCCGCGGAAGAATTTCGCGCGGCGATAAATCAGCGCGGAGGGAATTTCCCGGCAGCGCAATACAATCTGGGGTTCGCGCTACAGCAGCAGGGCGATTTCAGCAACGCGCTCATAGCCTACAACGCCGCCATCAACCAGAGCGGCGGAACCTACCCCGACGCCTTCTACCAGATGGGAATCATACAGATAAACTTGCAGCGAAACCGCGAGGCTGAGGACGCTTTGCGCCGTGCCATAGCTCAGAACGGGGGGCGTGATCCGGAAGCTCACCTGGCGCTCGGCGCAGTGCTCGCAAGCGAGAAGGATTACCAGAACGCCGAAGCGGAGTTTCGCGCCGCCATTGAGCAGAGAGACGGGAATTTCGCGGACGCTCATTACAGCCTCGCGCGACTTTACGAGAGGACGGAGCGCGCGGGCGACGCCATACGCGAATATGAAACATACTTGCAGCAGAGCCCCGGCGCTTACAACCGCCGCGAAATTGAGCAGCGCCTGAGGACGCTGAAGCGTCAGGCGCAGAATCATTAGAAGAGATGGAAGCGAAAAAAATAGAATCATTCAAGGTGGGCGGCGTTACGTTCGGCGACGGCCGCCTGACGATTATCGCGGGGCCCTGCGTCATAGAATCCGAAGAGCACGCGATGATGATGGCGCGCGAATGCCGTAAGCGTGCCGAAGCCGCCGGGCTCGATTACGTCTTCAAGGCTTCGTTCGATAAGGCGAACCGCTCTTCGATTAAAGGCTTCAGGGGGCCTGGGATGGAAGAGGGGCTGGCCGTGCTTCAAAAAATTAAAGAAGAGACGGGCCTGCCCGTGCTGACGGACGTACACGAAATCTCGCAGGTGGAGCGAGTGGCGCAAGTCGCCGACGTTTTGCAAATCCCCGCGTTCCTCTGCCGCCAGACCGATTTGATTACGGCCTGCGTCGAGACGGGCCGCGCCGTCAACGTGAAGAAGGGGCAGTTTCTCTCGCCGCAGGAGGCGCGCAACATAGTGGAGAAGGCGCAAGCGGCAGGCGGGCGCAAGCTTCTACTGACGGAGCGCGGCGCGAGCTTCGGCTACAACAATCTGGTCGTGGACATGCGCTCTTTCCCCATCATGCGAGAGTTCGGCGTTCCAGTGGTTTTCGATGTCACGCACTCTTTACAGCTACCGGGCGGATTGGGTCATGCAACGGGCGGGCTCTCTCAATACATCGAACCGCTCGCACGCGCCGGGGCCGCCTGCGGGGTTGACGCGGTATTTATGGAAGTACATGACGCGCCCGAACGCGCTCCCTCGGACGGGCCGAACATGCTCCCGCTCGCTAGAATGGAAGCGCTGCTTCTGATGCTCAGAGACATCCACGTGCTTGTTAATCCGGGCAGAGCCGAAAGCGCCGGGGGCGTTTGACAGAAGAGGCTCGCGGCGAACATTATTCCCCATCTATCAAATTTTAATCGTCACTATTGTATCTCATGAAACTGTTCAGACTACTTCCTGCTCTCTCTCTTTTAATCACTCTTAACGCGGCGCTGCCTCAGGCTGCCGCTCAGGACGAGGCGCGGGCCGCGTGGCAGGTGACGCGCTTCGACATCACGGCCAGCGTGGGCCAGCCCGACCGCGCGCTCAGCTCGCGCGCTACTATTACGGCGCGCAATGTGGGTCGCGGCGCAGGCTCTACCCTGACGCTTCGCATCAATTCAAAGGCAGAGATTAAGCAGGCGACGGTCAATAATGCTCAGGCAAGCTTTCGCCCCGCGCCCGAGAGGCAAGGGAATATACAGCGCGTCACGATTAATCTTCCCGCTCCGGTTCAGCCCGAAGGCACTGTCAGCGTGACGATTGATTACCGGCTGCCTTTGACCGAGAACACCGGGCTCGCGGCGATTTCTGCCGCGGGCGCGCAGTTTCTTCCGCTCTCCTTATGGTATCCGACGCCGAACACAGCCTTCTCTTTGCGAGGCGCGGACACGGCCCCCTTCAGACTTAACGTGAGCGCCGCAGCGGGCGAAACAGTTATCTCAAGCGGCAAGGCTGCGGGCGGGACTTTTGAGCAGGCGCTCAACGCACAGCCGCTTTTCCTGACGGGCAACTGGGACGTGGTAGAGGGAGCCGGCGATGCTCGCGGCATGAGCGCTTATCTTCTAAAGGGAGCGGGCGCAGAAGAGCGTAAGCAGGCCGAAAATCTGCTCGCGCTGGCTGGCGCTGCGCGAACATTCTACGCGGGGTTGCTGGGCCAGTCGCCGGATGCACCCCTGCGCGTCGTCGCAGTCACGCGCGGAGGCGGTACAAGCGACGGCGGCACGCTGCTCTTGCCCGCCGCTGCTTTTCGCCGCTCGAAGATTGATTCTACGACGGCGCTTCAAATCGCAGAATCGGTCGCGGAATTATGGATAGGCGGCACAACTCCCGTCAGGGGCGAAGGCGTGGGCGTTATCACGGAAGGCTTGACGCGTTACCTGGCGAACGCTTTTCTTGAGAAGCAGTACAGTCGTGAGACGGCTGATGCTGAAAGGCTGCGCCAGCGGCTGGCCTACGCAGCCGTGGCCAAGCGCGACGCGCCGCTCGCCAGGACTACGCCACTGGATGACACCTATTACACCTCGGTCGCCAACAAGGGGGCGATGGTCTGGAGGCTGGCCGAGCGCCTCATGGGACGCGACGCGTTCGTAGGCAGCCTGCGCTCATTTTTACAAAAGGGAACGGAAGGCGAATTGACGCTCGAGCTGTTTCGAGCAAGCCTGAGCGGTAGAGGCGGGCCGGCTTTGAAAAATATACTGGGCGAGTTGCTGGACAAGCCTACGGAGCTGGATTTGATGGTGGGGCTGCCGCAGCAGCGAGGCGCGCAGTGGGTGGCTGCGCTGAGGAATCTGGCGGAGTTCGAAGTGACAGTACCCGTGGCGGCGACAACCGCGAGCGGAGAACGCGTCACTGCCGAGGCCACTATTCCGGCGCGCAATTTCGGAGAGGTCGTCTTCAAAACTTCCGCGCGCATCACCCGTGCGGAAGTTGACCCGGAAAAGCTCTACCCGCAGCTTGATTACGCAAACGACATAGCGCCGCGTGCGCGAGCCATCGACGAAGCGCTGACGGAGGCCAGGGCCACGCTTGCTCGCGGAGAGAATGCCAAGGCAGAGGCGGCGGCGCGCGAGGCGCTGGCGATTGCGCCAACCCTGCAGGAGGCTAGAATCCTGCTGGCGCGTGCGCTGCTCGCTGCCAACAGGGCGGACGAGGCCGAGCGGGAGTTTCGTTCCGTGATGGACGACGCGCTGCCTTCGCCCGTGGCGCTCGGCTGGGCCAGTGAAGGTCTGGGCGAAACAGCCCTGCGAAAGGGCCAGTCCGCCGAGGCCGTGCGGCGATTCACGGAAGCCGCGCGGGCTGAAGGCGAATACGCTTCGACTCTGGCCGCCAGGCTGAACCGCATCAAGGCGGAAACGAGCGCCGCGCCCGCCGTGGAAGAGAGCGTGCGCAGCTTCGTGGCTCAGCTCGACCAGGCCATCAAAACAGGCGGCAAGTCTGACATAGATGCACTGATTCTGCCCGGTGAGCTGCCCACCTTCTCTCGCGGCATCATAGGCGCTCGCCCGGAACTCTGGCAGACGCGCGTGCTCAGGGCCGAAAGCCTGGACGCGAATCGCGTAGCCGTGGACGTGTCGCTCAACGTGCGCGAGCTCGGACGCGATCAGTCCGGCACTGCCGTTCTTATACTTGCGCGCACGGGCGCGGGCGGCCCCTGGAAGCTTGCCGCAATAGAGTTTCTGGAAGTGCGCTGATAGAGGCCCTTGATGCAAGAGATAAGAGAGATTGAGCGGCGCGCGTCGCGCATACGTCTTCTGCTGATGGACTGCGACGGTGTGCTCACGGACGGCCGCATCACGCTCGTTGGCGACGGCGACGAAGAGAAGAGCTTTCACACGCGCGACGGCCACGGGCTGGTGCTGCTGCATCGCGCGGGGCTTCGCTCAGGCATCATTTCGGGCCGCACCTCTACGCTGGTCGAGCGACGCGCCCGCGAGCTCGGCATGACGTACGTGAAGCAGGGGACCTGGGACAAGATTAAGGAGTTCGAGGAAGTCCTGGGCGAAGCCGGTCTCGAAGATGAAGAGGTGGCTTTCATTGGCGACGACGTGACGGACATACCGCTCATGCAACGCTCGGAGCTGGCCATCGCCGTCGCGGACGCCGTGGAAGAAACGCGTCGCGCCGCGCATTACGTCACGGGGCTCCCGGGCGGCTTCGGCGCCGTCCGTGAGGTCTGCGAGCTGATACTGAAAGCTCAGGGGCAGTGGGACGATTTGATGCAGCGTTATATCAAGTAAAGGAAGAACAAGATGGAGAAGGAAGCGCGGCAGGTGCTTTTTGTAGAAGACACGCGGGACACACGCAGCCTCGTAGAGTTTTCGCTGGAGAGAGAAGGCTTCAAGGTTACAACCGCCGGGACTGCGGACGAGGGGCTTGACCTGGCGCGCACGAAAAACTTCGCGCTCATACTGCTGGACATAGGATTGCCGGATAAAGACGGCCTTGAGCTTTGCCGCGAGATACGCCGCTTCGACCAGCGCACGCCCATACTCTTCTACACTGCCTTCTCGAATCTGATAGACGAGCAGGAGACGGCGAGCGTAGGGGCCCAGGGGTGCCTGCGCAAGCCCGAAGACACTGCACGCCTGGGCGAAATTGCCAGAAGCATGGTCGAAGGCGAGGCCGCACCCTGAACTTGCGGCCTCCGGCTGAAATTTGACAGCCGAGCCTGTACTTGATTATCTTTCTTTCGCCTTCGTTCTTACGTGCGGGCGTAACTCAATGGTAGAGTGTCAGCTTCCCAAGCTGAAAGTTGCGAGTTCGAGCCTCGTCGCCCGCTTTTACATTTACTTCTGATATTGCAGTTGCCTGATAAGGGCGGCTGCTTTTCTTTTGCTCGGGAGATGGCGCGTGCTCAGGCTTTATCCGGCGGGACCGCCCCGGAGCGCTTTGGTGTTATACTGTGGCGACGCGATTAGCGCTTTCTCGTAAGGAGCATGAGACCATGCCTGACAATTCCCGATTTACTATTATTTGTCCCTGCTGTGAAGCCACTATTAGTTTGGACGCGCAGACGGGCGCTATTATCTCTCACGAAGAGAAGACGAAGCCCGTGGCCTCGTTCGACGAGATGCTCAAGGGACTGGATAAGCAGAAGCAGCAGCGCGAACAGATTTTTCAGCAGGAGCTGGGCTCGCTCAAAGACCGCGAGCGCCTGCTGGAAGAGAAGTTCCGTGAGGCCATGAAGCGAGCCGAAAAAGATAAAGATAAACCCTACATCAACCCTATGGATGTTGATTGACGGGCGCGCTCGTCTGATGTGAAATAGCTAATTGCGTCCCCGGTCGTCAACCGGCATTTATCCCGTCACTAAAATTCCAGTCTCTAAGAAAAAGGGGACTTCTTCTTAAAATGATGAAACCCCTGCCGGGCGCTTGCGCGTAAAAGCATGACTTGTGTTAGAACTTGATTTTCCCTGTGCAACAGCATTTCCGCCCCCGGGCATCAAAGCGGTCGGATTCATACGGCGGGCGGGAAGGCCCGGCACCAAAGGGCGCAACCCCGAGCTACAGGTTCATCCCCGTTTCTGGAAGGAAATATTATGCTTCGTATCTTTGTCGCACTGGCTGTCATGTGCGCCTCTGTTTTAGCCAACACGAATATGGACACGCCGTCCACGACTACGCAAAAGATGCCACAGATAAACTACCGCGAGCGCACGCTCCAGAACGGCCTGAAGGTCTACACGCTCGAAGACCATTCCAGCCCGACCGTATCCATACAGGTCTGGTATCACGTCGGCTCAAAGGATGACCCGGAAGGCCGAAGCGGCTTCGCGCACCTCTTCGAGCACATGATGTTCAAGAGCACAAAGAATATGAAGGCCGAGATGATGGATCGCCTGACGGAAGACGTGGGCGGCTTCAACAACGCTTTTACTGCCGACGACGTGACGGTCTATTTCGATGTCGTGCCGTCGAACTATCTTGAGACTCTGCTGTGGGCGGAAGCAGACAGGCTGGGCGCTCTTAATGTGGATGACCCGAGCTTCAAGTCCGAGCGCGACGTGGTCAAGGAGGAGTACCGGGAGAGCTACCTGTCCAGACCCTACGGCAAGATGGAGCTGCTCATACAGCAGAAGTCGTTTACCAAGCACCCTTACAAGCGGCCCGGCATAGGCAACATAGAAGAGCTGGACGCGTCCACGCTCACCGACGTGAAATCTTTTCACCGTACCTTCTATCGTTCGGACAACGCGACGCTGATAGTCGCGGGCGATTTCGACCAGAAGCAACTGGACGCCTGGATTGATAAATACTTCGGGCGCATATCCAAGCCGAACGCGCCGCTCCCGCGCGTGACCGTCAAAGAGCCTGAGCGGACGAAAGAGGCCCGCTACGTAGAGTACGGCGAGCACGAGCCGCTCCCGGCGGTCGCCATCTCTTATCTGGCTCCGCCGCAGGCGAGCGAGGACGCCTTCGCCCTGCGAGTGGCGAGCGCGATTCTTTCCGCGGGCGAATCCTCCAGGCTCTACCAGTCGCTGATATACCGTCAGCAGTTGGCCTCGCAGGTGGACGCCGAGGCGGATTTTCGTGAAGACACAGGCCTCTTCCTGCTGAGGGCCACCATGGCTTCCGGCAAGACCGCCGAAGAGGGAGAGAAGGCGCTGCTCGCCGAACTGAAGCGCTTGCAGACGGAAACCATCACCGCCGCAGAGTTGAATAAGGCGAAGAATCAGCTCATCACTGAACGCCTGAAGGCGCGCGAGACGAGCTACGGCAAAGCCTTTGCTCTGGGCGAAGCGGCTGTCCTATTGGGCGACGCCAACCGCGTCAATTCTGACAACGAGCGGCTCATGGCCGTGACCGCCTCTGACGTACAGCGCGTCATGAAAAAATATTTCACGGATACGAACCGCGTGGTCATACACCTGCTGCCGAAGAATGGGCCGCCCGACGGCCAGATGAAGATGGGCAGGAGCGAGTGGGGCGCAGGCGGAAACATTACTACGACAGAGGGGGGAAGATAAGATGAGTCGCGGAAAAAGATTCAAGAGCCTTCTGTCTTTGCTCGTCACCTTTCACTTATTACTTGGCACTCTTTTTATGATGCAGACAAATTCCCAGGGGCAGCAGGAAGCGCCTCCGCCGCCAGCGCCGCCGCGACCCGTAAACTTTCCACGGCCCGCGGAGAAGACTCTGCCGAACGGCCTGCGCGTCATCTTCGTCGAGCGGCCCGGGACTTCTCTGGCCACGGCCCAGTTGTTAATCAAGAACGGCGGAGAGATTGACCCGCCGAAGCTTGCGGGGCTGGCCGACACGACCGTCAGCCTTCTGACGAAAGGGACTGCGAAGCGTACCGCGCCGCAGATAGCCGAAGCTATAGAAGCGCTCGGAGGCATGATCGATTACGGCGCGCGCTGGGACTCTTCAATGGTGAGCGTCAATGTCTCGTCTTCTCAGATTGACCCGGCGATGGAGATTCTCTCGGACGTGGTCAGGCGGCCCACCTTCAAAGCAGAAGAGCTTGAAAGACAACGTCAGCAGAGCATAGACATGCTGAGCTTCCTGCTGGCAGACCCGGGCACGCTCGCCCGCTACGTGGCCTCTCGCGTTGTCTTTGGCGACTCTCCGTACGGACATCCTTTGACGGGCACGCCCGAGTCGCTCGCTCTCATCAAGCGGGAAGACATCACGCGCCTGCACAGCGTCTACTATCGCCCGGACAATGCCCTTCTGGTCATAGGCGGCGACCTGCGCTCCGATGATGCCTTCAAGCTGGCCGAGCGTTACTTTGGGGATTGGGCCAAACCTTCAACGCCTCTTCCGGCTTCTGCCGAAAGGGAAACGACTGCCAGAAAGAGCGGGCAGCGCGTGGTGGTCGTTGACATGGAGCACGCTGGACAGGCGGCCGTGATTCTGACGCGCGCCGGTTTAAAGCGCACGGACCCCGATTTCTTTCGCGGCATTGTGACCAACTCCGTGCTCGGCGGCGGCTATTCCGCGCGGCTCAATCAGGAGATTCGCACCAAGCGCGGCTTGAGCTACGGGGCCGGAAGCGCTCTGGAAGTTCGGCGCAGCACGGGCCCCTTCATAGCCGTGACCCAGACCAAGAATGAATCGGGCGCGGAAGTCGCTTCGATACTTATGACGGAGCTTGCGAGGCTTGCCAGCGCCAGCATTCCAGACGCGGAATTGACTCCGCGAAAGGCTTCGCTCATAGGCAACTATGCGCGCCAGCTTGAAACCCTGGACGGGCTCGTCACGCAGGTGGCATCGCTTGCCCTTAACGGGCTGAGCCTGGACGAAATCAACACCTACATCAGGAACGTGCAGAATGTTCAGGCGGCGGAGATTCAGAGGTTCGCGGGCGCACGCCTTGATGCGAAGGGCGCTGACATCATCATCGTCGGTCGCGCTGCGGATTTTCTGGCAGACCTGCGCAAGCGCTTTCCGAACGTGGAGGTTATACCGGAAGCGGAGCTTGACCTGAATTCCGCGAGCCTCAGAAAAGCTGCGGGCGGCGCAGGCAGTGGCGGGGCCAGAATGAAGTAAGGAGTCGCGTTCTATGCTCAGAGAGAAGCTATTCGCAGCCGCCTTTGCTGTTGTGCTCGTTTTCGCTCTTGCCGGCGCAGCCGGCGCACAGAGCGAGGATGAAGACGTTGCTAATCAAAATGACGTTGCGGCACAAGCGGCCGCGCAGAGGCTGGCGAGCGCAGACGCGGTCGTCCGCCAGCAGGCGGCCGAGGAGCTTGCGCGCCTTTCCGCTAACGAACAGCAGAAGCTTGTGCAGGGCTACTACATTCAGGAGAAGAACTCTCGCGTCAAGCTGGCCCTGGCGTGGGCGCTCTATCGCATGAGCAAGTCCGAGATGCTCTTCGCGGTCGTGCGCGACCTGGACTCTTCACGCGCCGAGCAGGCCGCAGCCTATTTAAGAAGGCTGGACGACGCGGAGCCGCTCTACATGTTTCTGGGAACGGCCAGGCCGCGCGTCGTCCTGGAGCTTTTGAAGGTGCTGGCCGACATAGGAAATCAGACGACGCTCGCGCAGATAAAGCCGCTCGTAGCATCCACCGACTTCAAGGTGAGTGCCGCCGCACAAAGGGCAACGCAGGCTATAAGCGAACGGCTGGCGCAGCCTCAAACGGAAGCACCCGGACGCCCGCGACAGGTCGGGCGTGCCGCAGAAGGCTCGCCCTGATTAAGCCGTCAAACCCAGATGCACAGAAACCTGCGTTCATTCCTGGACCTGCTTGAGCGTGAAAATGAGATCGTCAGCATAGAGGCGTTAGTTGACCCGAACCTTGAGCTGGCGGAGATTCATCGCCGCGTGATAGCCGAAGGCGGCCCCGCGCTGATGTTCAAGCGTGTCAAGGGAAGCCGCTACTCAGTAGTCACAAACCTCTTCGGTACAAAGCGAAGAATCGAGCGGGCCTTTGGACAAAAGCCAGAGGCTCTTGTGCGCGAAGCCGTCCGCGTGGCGGAAGCGCTTCTGCCCCCTCGCCCCAGAGAGCTGTGGCAGCATCGCTCGCTCGCGCTGGAAGCGTTGAGGCTCGGAACTCGTAATGTAGGCCGTGCGCCCGTACTACAGGTGATGGACAAGCCGGCGCGGCTTGATGAGCTGCCGATTTTGACTACGTGGCAGGAAGATGGCGGGGCTTTCGTCACGCTGCCGCTCGTTTACACAGAGCATCCCGCTACAAAGAAGCACAACCTTGGCATGTACCGCATGCAGCGTTACGACGCTTCGACCACGGGCATGCACTGGCAGATTCACAAGGGCGGAGGCTTTCACTACCACGAGGCCGAAGCGACGAGCCGCGCGCTTCCCGTGACAGTGTTCCTCGGCGGGCCGCCCGCGCTCATACTCTCCGCGATCGCCCCTTTGCCGGAAGACGTGCCTGAGCTTGTGCTGGCCTCTGTACTGGCGGGCGAGAAGATACGCATGGCCAGGAATCCACTTGAGGAAGCGCACCGCCTCGTCGCCGAAGCCGAGTTTGCGCTCGTGGGAAAAGTTCCGCCACTTGAGAGAAGACCCGAAGGGCCTTTCGGAGACCACTACGGCTACTACTCATTGCAGCACGACTATCCCGTCTTTCATGTGGACGCGGTCTTTCATCGCCGCGACGCCATCTATCCGGCGACGGTTGTAGGCAAGCCTAGGCAGGAAGACTTCTACATAGGCGATTATTTACAGGGGCTTCTTTCGCCGCTCTTCCCACTGGTGATGCCGAGCGTGAGAGACCTCTGGACTTACGGTGAGACGGGATTTCATTCGCTCTGCGCGGCGGTAGTGCGCGAGCGCTACGCACGAGAAGCGCTCGTCTCGGGCTTTCGAATCTTAGGCGAGGGCCAGCTCTCTCTGACGAAATTTCTGCTGCTGACGGACACGCCGCAGGACTTGCGCGACTTTCCAAAGCTCTTCGAACATATACTTGCACGCTTCACTCCCGAAAGCGACCTCTTCATCTTCTCGAACGTCTCTATGGACACGCTGGATTACACAAGCGGGGCGGTGAATAAGGGAAGCAAGGCTATTATGCTGGGGCTGGGAGAGCCTGTCAGGGAGCTGCCGCGCGAGTTCAAGGGCGAGTTGCCCAGTGGAGTCAGGCGAGCAGAGGTCTTCTGCGGGGGCTGTCTCGTACTCGAAGGTGAGACGTTCGAGAATGAGCCCGGACAGGCCGCTCGCCTTGCGCGCGACGGGGCCTTTGGCGAGTGGCCGCTGGTCATACTTCATGACGATGCGTCGGTGGCTCGCTCGGCTGAAGATTTTCTGTGGGCCACCTGGACCAGGTTCGAGCCTGCCGCAGACGTACACGCAGCAGATGCGACAGTCGTGCGCAACCACATCTCATACACCGCGCCCGTGGTCATAGACGCTCGGATGAAGCCCGGCTACCCGGCGGAACTAGTCGTCCGCCCGGACATTGGGGAGCTTGTTGATAAGCGCTGGCGAGAATATTTCCCGAACACAAAATGAATAGCTAAGGCGAAAGCAGCATGCGGCGAAGCTTCCGCTTTCGGCGCGCACGCGGCCTGTTCAGAGAGGGAGCCTGAGAGTGAATACCGCGCCGCCTTCCGCAGAACTCGATGCGGTGAGCGCGCCGCCGTGTTCCGTGACGACGCGATGTGCCAGTGCCAGCCCTATGCCGTGTCCCTTCGACTTGGTGGTGAAGAAGGGGATGAAGATGCGCTCCCTGTCAGCTTCGTTGATGCCGGAGCCCGTGTCCAGGATTTCTATGACGGCGCATGCTTTGTCTGACGAATCCTGCGCCAGTCCGCCCGAGACGCGCACTCTACGCTCCGGCTTCTCTTCGCTGATGGATTCCGCCGCGTTACGAATCAGATTAAGCAGGGCCTGGCGCAGCATGCGCTCGTCCGCGTGAATGTTGGGGAAGTCCCCGTCTATCTCAAGCTCCACGCGGCGCTCCGCGAAAAGCGGCTGTAGCTCCGCGGCGCATTCGCGTACAAGCTCATAGAGTGAAACGTCCAGCCTTTGAAGCGGCTGCGGGCGCGCAAAGTTTAGAAAGGCCGTGACGGTCTCTGTGAGGCTGCGCACCTCTTCAAGGAGAGCGGTTGAGGCTATGCGTCCGCGCTCGTCCTTCGCGTGCGCCTGTATAAGCTGCGCGTAGCCGTGAAGCGTGGCCAGCGCGTTCTTGAACTCGTGCGAAAGTCCAGCGGCCATTTCCCCCAGGCTCTCCAGATTACGCTTGAGCGCCACCTGCTCGCGCAGCTCTGTGACTTCTGTGATGTCTGTTAGAAGGCATAGAGCGCCGCGTCCCGTCGCGTCACCCTCAAGCTCAATCGGCGCGACGGTCGCGCCCAGCCGCCGCTTACGGCCATTTGAAGTCGAAGCCTCCACCTCCTCGCGCCTGTAAAGCTCTCCCGTGGCAAGAC
>DASVVZ010000193.1:0-3662 GCA_036389875.1 Pyrinomonadaceae bacterium | reverse complement strand
GAGATTATCAACACGGACGCTGAAGGCCGACTGATTCTGGCAGACGCTATGGCTTACGCGAAAAAGCTCGGAGCCACTCGCATAATAGACATGGCCACCCTGACCGGAGCCGTCTCAATTGCGCTCGGTGATGTCAATACGGCTATCTTAGGCACAGACCAGCAGCTGATAGACGAAGTGATAGAGGCCGGGCGCGAAGTCGGTGAGCGTTTCTGGCAGCTTCCGCTCGATAAAGAGTACTCAAAACAGATCAAGTCGGACATCGCGGACATCAAGAACACAGGCGGGCGTAAGGCCGGAACAATAACCGCCGCCGCTTTCCTCAAAGAGTTCGCCGAAGGCGTCTCCTGGGCGCATCTGGACATTGCCGGGACGGCCTGGGGCGACGACGCCAAGCCTTACCGCTCAAAGGGGCCTACGGGCATAGCCGTCCGCACGCTCCTGAACATCGTAGAGCGAGCCTCCCGCCGCAACGGCTCCGACTGAGGAGAGAGCAGGCCAAAAGCAGTGGAGCTTGCAGAGAAGGCAATGAGTGCGTGAATCGTATGCGTACTCATTGCCTCTGCTATTTGGGGTGAAGCGTGCCGGAGCCTTATAGCAATCATCCGAATAAATGGAAAAATGGATTCCTCAGGGGGAAAGTGTCTGAATTTGTAGACACGCAGTGTCGCCTATAGTGAACACTTCGTGGGCTAGAGTATGCAATTAGTTAAGCTTTTTCAGGGTTTTTAAGTCATGGTGCGGGTTGGCATAATCATTGCTTAGCGTTAAGCCAACCAAGGGAGGCGACTGTCTGTCTTAATCGTCCTCGCCCCGCTCGGAGATGTCTCCGGGTTACCGCCGTCGTCCCCCTTGGCTCCCTCACCGCAGATTTTGTACCCCACAACAACTACGCAACTTTCCTTCAGCGGATCGCTTCAAACCTTTCCCGACGATGACTTCCGGGCGAGACGAAACAGCGCAGAACGTGCTATATTACCTCCCGGTTAAGAAGGCGGGCCTCTCCCTGCCTGACCATGCAAGGGGACTTGCGACACGCGCTCTGCCGCTTCTGGCCAGAGTAAATGAGAGAAAAGCGCGGTGGTTGATTACTACAAACTTCTAGGAGTCACACGCACGGCGACGGCTACCGAGATAAAGTCCGCCTATCGCAGGCTGGCGCGCAAACGCCACCCGGACTTAAACGGCGGCTCCACTCAGGCTGCGCGTGATTTCGCAATGCTCGCGCTGGCCTACCGCACCCTGAGCGACCCGCAGGAGCGCGCCTATTACGACGCTCAGCAGATGCGTATCCGCAACGGCGTGAGCAGCTCAAGCTCTTCCGTGCTGCATTCCGACAACCCGCACGCGCGCCGCATGCGACGTGTCGTCGCCGCACAGCGCCGTCTGGATAAGGTTGTAGATACCTGGATTGAAGAGGGAAGGCGCGAGACCTTTGCTCTTCAACAGGCGGTCTTCCCGACCGTGACCCTCTTTCTCTCCACCTTCTTCGTCATCATGCTCAAGCCGAAATTCTGGGAGGGGTTCGGATGGGCCGGTCGCGGCATTCTGATTACGCTCTTCCTGATTGGCGTCTGGCATTTGACCTCGCGCCTGCGCACGTCCCTTGAGCGCTACACGTATCGCCCGAAATCCATCCATACCTCACTGATGGAGGATGGCGAGAAGCCCGACAAGCCTTTTTCGCGGCTCACGGCCTACGCATTTCTTATCATAGCCTTCATAGCAAGCCTCGCGGCGGGCTACGCCATGGGCGAGCAGATGCATTACGTCATACTGGACAACATGCCCTTCTTCTTCAGCCATGACGTCAAGCCGCATCTTCTCTTCTATCCGCCCATAGCTGTGCTTATAGTAGACACTATGCACTCTGTGGCATCCAAGATTGACTGACGCCGAGATGAGCAGAAAGCCAAAGCTCATCGGAGTCATCTCGGACACCCACGGCCTGCTGGACGAAAAAGTCCCGGGGCTGTTTCGCGGCGTCAGCTCCATCATTCACGCCGGAGACATAGGCAAAGAGGATTTAATCTGGCAGCTGGAGGCGGTTGCGCCCGTCATAGCCGTGCGCGGCAACAACGATTCCGACACGATGTGTTTCCCGAACGAGAGGATGGCGGTCATAGAAGGCCGAACCTTCTACGTTCGCCACATCTTCGCCACCGTAGAAAAGATGACGAAGGCGCAGCAGCGCATCATAGAGCGTCACATGCCCGACGCCGTTATCTTCGGCCACAGCCACAAGGCTTACTCTGGAGCATGGCGCGGCACGCTGCTTTTTAATCCCGGAAGCGCCGGGCCGAAACGCTTCAGCCTCCCGCGCTCAATAGGGATTCTGGAAATCACCGAAGACAGCATCACTCCACGTATCATCGAAATTTAAGTCCAAGAAGTCTGTAGAGTCTCGAGAGTCTATAGAGAAGAACCAGTTGACTTTTCAGACTCTCAGAGACTCTCTGGACTCTCTAGACTCTTTTTGGCGTCTCGTGTATATTGCCTCTGATTCAGCCCCCTGAAAGCTTATGTTCCTGATTGGTCGCCGCGCTTCCTGCGGCAGGCCGCGAAACGTAAAACTCGTAGAGACTGGAGAACCAAGACACGCTGGTGAAAGAGAAAAAAGCGTGTTCCCTCGCGCGGAACATTCGAGCCTGGCGGCCTCCCGAACCGGCGCGCACCGCTCTTTAGCTTAAGAGCCGGCTGAAAGCGCTTCCCGAGCAGGCCGTCCGGGGCTCTTCGCAAAAGGAGCTTGTGAGATGGCCAAGCGCGCAACCGAACGCCAACTACTCGCCTTGAAACTCGACGCTCTCAACGACGCCGAAGTGAGAGAGGTTCTGGATTACATTTCAATCATGGAAGCGATGCGTCGCGCCACTGTGACCGACGGGGTGTGGGAAGACGACCTTATAACGTCGCTCGCCGACGCGCACGAGAATCAGAGGGCCAGGCAGGCTTACGAGTGGGAAGCCGTGCGCCGTCGCGCAGAGCGGCGCGCCGCATCCAACTGGACGCGCCCCTAATTGAATGAATCGTTACGAAAGCGCTCTTGCTTCTTTTTCGAGTTTCGGGGCGCGCACGCCTACTTTATGGGCGTGCGCGGCTTTGCTTATCTTATTGGCATTGTTTTTAGCTCCCGCAGCTTCGGCTCAAACCTCCTCGTCATCGCTTAACCCGACACAGCTTGAGATTGAGAAAGAGCGCAGGCGGCTCTCTTCTTCCGATATGGAGGAGAGGCGGGATGCAGTCATGCGGCTTGGCTGGATGGCCCGGCCGGATGCTTCGCGGGCCGCAGCGCAGGCCCTTCAGGATAGCTCGCCCCTGGTGCGCGCGGCGGCAGCACGCGCTCTATTGTCCATGCCTAAGGACGAAGCGGCGCGCACTCTGACGCCTCTGCTTCAGGATAAAGAGGAGTTTGTTCGTCAGGAGACGGCCTACGCGCTTGGCGAGACGCGCAGCCGCCTGGCCGTGCAGCCTCTGGTGGCAGCGCTCGAGCGCGACAAAAGAGAGAGCGTGCGCGGTGCGGCGGCCGTCGCTCTTGGCAAGATAGGCGACGAGGCGGCCGTCATTCCACTGGCCGGAAGACTCTCTACACGCATCCGCGCTTCCGGGCTTTTTAGCCGTATTACTCGCGGGCAAAGGGCCGAGAACGAGTTTGTGAGGCGGGC
>DASVVZ010000192.1:0-16772 GCA_036389875.1 Pyrinomonadaceae bacterium | reverse complement strand
AATCGTCTCCATGCTGAGAAAGTTTTCAGCCGCTTCGGGCCAGTCGGAGCCCGGCGCTGCTTTGAAGGGCCAGCCGGCTCCGCGCCTGAGCCTGCACAGAGCCGTGGACGAAGGCGACTTTGCTGCGCTGAAATCACTGATTGACACGGGCGCGGACGTGAACGCGCGCTCCAGCGACGAATGGACGCCTCTTATGCTGGCCACGATAAAGGGGCACACTAAAATGGTAGAAGCCCTGCTCGCAAACGGCGCGGACAGTAACGCGCGCAACCGAAAGGGCTGGACGGCGCTTATGTTCGCCGTCTCCATGAACGACGCCGATACCATGCGAATCCTGCTCGGCGCGGGCGCGAACATCAACGCCAGAGACAAAGAAGGCAAGACCGCGCTGATGCAGGCGGCCAACGAGAACAACCGCGACAGCGTGCGCGTCCTGCTCGGTGAAGGCGCGGACGTGAACCTTGAAGACCATGCCGGAGAAACCGTTCTGGATATTGCGCGCCGGCGCGGATATGACGAGATAGTAGACCTGCTCAGGAAGAACGGCGCGGGAAGCGGCTCTGCCAAATCCATATTTCCCGACCGGGAGGGAGCATCTCTCTCCAACGCGAGCGTCAACGACTTTTTCAACGAGGGCGAGCTTGAGCGGTTAAAGAAGGAGCTGGACGGACTGCTGCCAGAACAGTGGCCCGAAACAAAGTCGCTCGTGCAGCAGCAGCCGGGGGCTGAAGCACTGATCTCCGCGCAATCGGAGGCTATGGTTCCGGCACAACTGCCCGAAATCGGCGAGCGGCTGATAGCCGCGCTTCAGTCGCTTCTACAGTCAAGACAGACGACGGAAGAAGCCGCCGTCTCGGCCATAGCTCAAAAGCTCATGTTGAGTGTGCCCGAAGCATCCATTCTCTCGAACCTCTCGCGCGGGCATCTCAGGGAAGCGATTCGCGGCGGCAGGCTCAAGGCAAAGATTATTGGATGCGGCTGGCGCATCAAGCGCGCAGACCTGGACATCTACGTCCGCGCCCTCTAAACGAATCTCTATTTAATTCACCCGCTCGCGTCGTATCACGCGGACGCCTGCCCGCCAGTCTTCGTTGAGGTCGAAGCGGTATAGCTCTATCTCCGTGCGAAGCGATCGCGCCAGCCTGCGGAAAGAGCTGTGAAAGCTGAGCGCGGGCGCGACAAGATAAACCAGCGGCGGCTCGTCGGAAATCCGTGCGTCGTCAAATAGACGCGCGCGTGTGATCGCTCCCTGTCGCCTGTAGGTCTCCACACGCCGCCAGTAATCCGCGCCTTGCAGCACGTGCTCGCGGTCTTCCGAAACCTTCAGCTCGATCACGGCCAGCCGCCCGTCTTGCCTGAGCGCGAGCAGGTCAACCGGGCGCGCGCCCGCCATCTTTGTCTGCGCGGCGCGAAACTGCGCGTGCAGGGGTGCCAGGCGAAGCCCCGGGTCAAGCCTCGTGATGTCCCGCCTGAGAATGGATTCGAGCCAGGCTTCGGGCGCCCGGCTGTAGAGCGCATGATGGCGAGCGGCTGCGGCGGTGCTGCGGTGCTCTATCAAGTCGCTCAAGAGCTTCTCCCAATCTTCTGTCGCACCGTCTTCCAGAAGCCTGCGTTTTGAGGCATCAAGGCCGAACCAGACGCGCTCCTGGTTGAGCACGCGGCGCACGCGGGCAAATGGCAATCCATGAAAGCGAAGCGTCTCGCCGCGGCGTGCGCGCACGGCGTCTATGGCTCCGGGCGCAAGCGCCATGATGCGCTCGGCTGTCTCGCACGGCTCTACTCTGAAGCTGCCGATTCGCGGCGGGCGCGAACTGAGCAGCTCTTCCAGCTCGTATTTAACGACAGGCGTTAAAGAGCTACAGTCAGGGGCAAGCTCGTAAAGGCTGATGGCGCTTATGAGGTCTGGACAGAGTAGAGCCGCGCGCTGGCGCAGGGCTTCTACGCAGGGCTTCTCGACCGCTATCCAGAGCTTTATCTTGAGAGGCGCGCGGCTCGTCTCCCTGAGACGCAGGAACCAGACGAGCGTTGACGAGAGAAGAGCGTCGACGCGGCTGGCCTGAGCCTCCGCCATGATGCCTGTGACGGCTATGCGTGAGCGCCTGTGCTTGAGCAGTATGCGGGCGAATGGGCCGGGCTGATTAAAGCCTGCGCCCGCACTTAACGAGGCCCGTTCGATGGTAGCTCCCGGCAGATGGGCGCAGGTAAGCTGCGCCAGCTGAGCGCAGCGCGAGCGCCTTGTGGCCGACACCTCTTCCGCCAGCTCGCTCGCGGAGATGCGCGGGATTAGCTCAAGCCGCGCGCTCTCTCTTCCGGCCCCGCGACGGGCTTCAAACAAAAGCTTCCCTCCGCTCAGGGCCCAGGCGCTGATGCGCCAGATTTGCGCGCCCTCATCGCTCAGGCAGTAAAAGATAAGGCTGTGGTGCTCCGCGCGAAAATCAAGCTCGCTGCGGCGCGCGGAAGCCGTCTTTCGCCCGTCTCGCACGTAAAGCCATTCCGGGTGCGCTGCAACAATCGCGCGTATCTCGTCTGCGGCCGCCCGCGCGTCCCTGATCTTAGCGAGACGCGCTCGGCTGGCGGCTGTCTCGATTACAACAGTGTGTGCTAACATTTTGATTCAAACGAAGAGATGAGGCGAAACAAGTATTTCTTATTAAGGACTCAGAAGCAATGGAGAAAATTTATCTGGTGGGGTCTGTGCGAACGCCCATAGGCCGATTCGGGGGCTCGCTTTCATCCCTGACGGCCGCCGACATGGGCGTAGAAGTCGCCAGAGAGAGCTTAAAGCGGGCGCGTCTTTCGCCCTCAGAGATTCAGGATTCGGTCTGGGGCTGTGCGCGCCAGGCGGGAGGGGGGCCGAACGTTGCGCGCCAGATTACTTACCGCGCGGGGCTCCCCGAAACCGTCCCCGCCTTCACAGTCAACCAGGCGTGCGGCTCTGGGCTGAGGGCCATCATCATGGCTGCCGAAGCCATCCGGCTCGGACGCGCACGGGCCGTTCTGGCAGGCGGCACGGAGAGCATGTCGCGCGTGCCTTACTTCGCAGAGGGCGCGCGCTGGGGCATGCGCATGGGAAATATGGAGCTGGTGGACGGAATGTACCGCGACGGCTTCAACGACCCGCTGTCGGGGCTGGTGATGGGCGAGACCGCCGAGAACCTTGCACGCCAGTACGAGATTTCGCGCGAGGAGCAGGACGCCTTCGCCCTCCGCTCGCAGCAGCGGGCCGAAAGAGCAATTGACTCCGGCCGACTGGATGACGAGGTTCTACCGGTTGAGATGAAGGGGCGTAAAGGCGAGACGACGAGATTCGCGCGCGACGAGCATTATCGCGCGGGCGCGACGATTGAGGCTCTTAAGAAGCTTCGGCCTGTCTTCAGCAAGGACGGGACTGTCACCGCCGGGAATTCTTCCGGCATCACGGACGGCGCGGCCGCTCTGGTGGTGATGAATGAAGAGACCCTGAAGTCATCCGGCGCGCAGGCCGATGCCCGTCTAGTTGATTATGAAATCTCGGGCGTAGCGCCCGAAATCATGGGCATAGGGCCTGTTCCGGCCGTCAGGAACCTGCTGGCCAGGCAGAAGCTTTCGCTGGATGAGATTGATTTAATAGAGCTGAACGAAGCCTTCGCGGCGCAGGTCATAGCCTGCGACCGTGAATTGAAGTTCGACCCCGAGCGCCTTAATGTCAACGGCGGCGCTATCGCGCTCGGCCATCCCATAGGCTGCACGGGCGTACGCATCACCACCACGCTCATGCACGAGATGAGGCGCAGGGGCGCCCGGCGCGGTCTCTCCACGCTCTGCATAAGCGGCGGCATGGGCATAGCGATTCTGGTCGAGCGTGATTAACCGTAGTCTAGAGGTTTCCCGGATGACGCGTGAGCGAGAAGGCTTGAGATTCTTCAGCCTTGGCCTGGCAGCATTGTTAACAATCTCGGCGGCTGGCGCGTCTTGTAGACGGACTCGTGTGGAACCGTCGGCCAATGCCAACACCGCGGGCGCTGGCGAAGAGGCCCGCACGACGCCGCCTTTTTCGACAAAGGAGCCCGAACGTTATCAATGGACGCGCGTTATCACGGGCGTCGTAGCCACGGATAAAGGCGCTCAAAGCGAGCCTGCGGTTTCGCAGTCGGTCTTTATGGCGCGCGACGGAGACAGGAGACGCGAGGATTACGAGATTCTTCAGGGAGTGAAGCTGACGGTGTTGAGGCTGCCCGAAGGCAGCTACACGCTTTATCCCTCGAAGAAGATGTACGCGGAGATGGGCGGCTCGCAATCGGGCGCGGGGCAAACTGTCCCGCCCGACTTTTCAGCCGACAAGCTGGTCAACGCTTCGCGCACGGCCGCGCGCTACGAAAAGCTGGGGACGGAAGAGTTGATGGGGCGCATGACTACCAAGTATCGCGTCACATCCCAGGGCGCTCAGCAGGGCGAAGCCGTAGAGACCATCATCTGGATTGACGAATCTCTGGGGATGCCGATTAAGTCCGAGAGCACTACCAGAACCGAGACGGCGGGCGAATCGAAGTACATAGTGGAATACAGGGACATAAAGCTTGAGACAGACCCGTCGCTCTTCGTTCTCCCCAAAGATTACAGGAAGGTTTCTCAGGAAGAGATTCAGAGCGAGACGTTGTCAAACCTGCCGGGGATGCTAGGCGCTGACGGCGAGGAGGGCCGGGAGCGAGGCAAAAAGCGCTGAGAGAGGCCAACCCGGCGGCGCGCGTGCGGCATCCGAACTGGGCGCGCCCGGCAGAAAAGCCTGCACAAGCGCCAATGTTTTAGAACGTTCGGGGAAAGGTAATGAGAAAGAGCGTGAACAAGAGGATATTCAGTTCGTTTATTGCAGTCGTTTTATTGTCACTGGTCGCCGTGGGGGGCGCGCCCGAAGCCCGCGCGCAGGCCAGAACGACCGGCACGGCCTCCGCTCCTGCGGCGCAAGACCCTTTGACGATGCTTCCGGCATCCGACGGCGTTCTGGTAGCAGACGTGCGCAGGGTCTTGAATGAAGCTCTGCCGCGAGCCTTCTCCGCAGACCCGGCGAAGCTGGCGCAAATCAACGCCGACATCGACCGCTTCAAGACACGCACGGGCGTAGACCTGCGCTCCGTTGACAGGATGGCAATCGGCACGCGCTTTCAGCAGGTAGGGCAGGCCACGCGCATGGAGACCGTGGCCATCGCGCGCGGGACGTTTCGCGCGGACATCATAGTCGCCGCCGGACGCCTTGCAGCCAAGGATAAGTATCGTACCGAGAAGTACGCGGGCAGGAACATTTACATCTTCACGCTGGACGAGCAGATGAAGCTCTTCGGGCTCTTCAACATGAAGCTGACGGACATAGCCGTCAGCGTGATGGACACACACACTCTCGCCATCGGCCAGTTATCGCGCGTGCGCGAGGCCATTGACGCGAGCGCGGGCAAGTCCAGAGTCGGCGCGGAGCTTGTGCAGCTCGCCACGCGCACTCCGACCGCCCTGATAGGCTTCGGCGCGAACGTCCCGGCGGCGACCATACGCGACCTCGGGGGCATCGGGCTCGACAGCGACGAGATCTCAAAAAACATAGCCTCTATCCGCCAGCTTTACGGCGCGATAGGCATGACGGGCACGGGCTTTGACATGCAGGCGGTGGCGCGCACAGAGGATGCGCAGTCCGCAAAGAGCCTGAACGACACAATCACGGGCGCTAAGGAGTTCATCTCTCCGCTCGTCTCGCAGTTCATGCGCAACGAGGCCAAGGCCAAGCTCTTGCGCAACGCTCTGGACAGCCTGAAGGTCTCGACCGCGGGCAACGAGCTACAGCTTAGATTAGAGGTGGCGCAGAGCGATCTCGCCACTCTGGTCGGCGGAACCGAATAAACAATCCCTTTTTTGAAAGGTGCTTTAATCAAATGATACGCAGAAAAGCTTATGCAGCAGTCGTGGCCGTGCTCATGACGGGTCTTGTGGCCGCGGCTTCGTTTAATTACAGGAGCGCTACCTCGGCTGCTCCTCTTACAACTTCTCCTGCCGTAACGCTGCTGGGGATGCTTCCGGCCTCCGACGCAGTGGCGTTCGTAGACGCGCGCCGCACGCTCTCTGAAGTCCTGCCGCAAGCCTTTACCAACGACGCGACGACGCTCGCGCGCATCAATCAGGAGATTGACAAGTTCCGCGAGCACACGGGCACGGACGCACGCGCAATCGAATCAATCGCCATAGGCGTGCGTCTCAAGGGCGGGACGACTCGCGCCGATTTCATCACGGGACTGGTGCGCGGCCAGTTCGTCGCAGGCGATGCCATCACGGGCGGGCTGGCGAAAGCCAAGGCTGAGGCCGAGGCGAAGAAACGCACCTTTAAGTGGAAAGAGGAGCAGTACGAGGGAACGACCATCTACGGAGAAGACCGCGCGGGCGGCTTCAGCATGGCCGCAGTGGATTCCAACACGATTGCTTTCGGAGACGCGAGCGGCGTCAAAGCCATACTGGACGTGCGGGCGAGCAAGGGCGCGCGCGTGGATTCTTCGCTCGTCGAGCTTGCGACTCTGAATGCTTCCGCGGTCGCAGGCTTTGCCGCGAACGTTCCGGCCTCGGCGGCGCAGAAATTCATGGGCGGCGACGAATTCGGAGCGCCCTTCAACTCCATACGTCAAATCTACGGCTCGGCGGACGCTACGGGCAGCATGGGCACGCTCTCCATCACGCTGCGCTCGGAGACGGGTGAGCAGGCGCAGGCCCTGGCTGAAAAGCTTAGTTCGCTGAAGCAGCTTGCGAGCTTCTATTTTTCGCGCAGCGCTCAGCAGAACAGCGACGGGCAGCTCGGAACGCTTACGGCCGAGCCTGCGAACAGAAGGCAGATGGCCATACGCGGCCTCCCCTTCCCGCCGAAGTGGATTAAGGACGTGACCGTCACGGCCGAAGGACAGGACGTGAAGCTCAGGCTCGAAGAGCCTCTGACGGATGTCGCCAGCGTCCTCTCCAAACTCTAAGCGAGTAAGATAGAGGCCACCAGGCCGCACGAAGCCGCACGAATAGCATTGAGCTTTCGTGCGGCTTCGTGTTATGCACGTGGTTCCTCTTTTTAATCTTAATCCACGGAGAACGGCACCCGGTAATGTCGGACGCTGATAAAGAGAACGGCCCCCTCGCGCGCACACTCAAGTGGGGCATCATCGTCTGTTCGGCTCTCGCCATAGCTTTCGCTCCCGTCCCACAGGGCATCACGCATCAGTCGTGGCGGCTTCTGGCCATCTTCGTTTCGACCATCATAGGCTCTATCCTGCGACCCGTGCCGAGCGGCGCGGTTGTGCTCATCGGAGTCGCGGCGGTAGCGCTCACGGGCGCGCTTCCAGTGGAGCAGGCACTCAGAGGCTATGCAGACCCGATCGTGTGGCTGGTGCTGGCCGCCTTCTTTATCTCGCGCGGGATGGTCAAGACTGGACTCGGGCGACGCATTGCTCTTCTCTTCGTGCGCGGCATGGGGCGGCGCTCGCTCGGGCTGGGGTACGCGCTTATCTCCACGGACATGCTGCTGGCATCCGTGATTCCATCAAACGGCGCTCGCTCGGGCGGCATTATCTTTCCCATAGCAAGGAGCATCGCGGAGACCTACGATTCAAGGCCGGGAGAGACGGCGCGCCGCCTCGGAGCCTTTCTCACGGTGCTGCTCTACCAGTGCGATGTCATAGTCTGCGCCATGTTCCTGACGGGCCAGGCGTCGAACCTTCTGATAGCGAAGTTTGCGCGCGAGGCCGCAGGAGTAGAGATTTCTTACACGCGCTGGCTCGTCGGCGCAATCGTGCCGGGCCTCATCTCGCTTCTGGTAGTCCCGCTCCTGCTCTACAGAATCTTTCCGCCCGAGATTAAGCATACGCCCCGCGCGGCGGAGTTCGCCGCCGAAGAGCTGAAGCAAATGGGGCCCGTGCGGCTGCCGGAGATGATGATGCTGGTGGTCTTCGCGGTGGTCGCTGCGCTCTGGATGACCACGGCGCTGCACGGGCTGAATTACGCCGTAGTGGCGCTGGCGGGAATTTGCGTGCTGCTCCTGAGCGGCGTGCTCGATTGGGAAGACGTGCTGGCGGAGCGCGGCGCGTGGGACGTTTTTATCTGGTACGGCGGGCTGGTGCGCATGGCGGAAGCTCTGGGCGAGACGGGCCTGACGAAGCTCTTCGCGGGCGTTGCCGCCAGCATGACCGTCGGGTGGAACTGGGGCGCCGCGCTCATGATTCTGTTGCTCATATACTTTTACGCTCACTACGGCTTTGCCAGCATCACCGCGCACGCGACGGCCATGTACACGCCCTTCCTGGTTGTCACAATGGCCGCCGGAGCGCCGCCCGTTCTGGCAGCGCTTTCGCTCGCGTACCTCTCTAACCTGAACGCCTCGCTCACGCACTATGGCACGACGCCCGCGCCGATATGGTTCGGCTCGGGCTACGTGCGCCAGCGAACATGGTGGCTGCTCGGGCTGATTGTCTCTGTGCCGAACATTCTTATCTGGGTGCTAGCGGGCTTTCTATGGTGGAAGGCTCTCGGCTGGTGGTAACGCGGAGCGAAGCGCGGCGGAGGTTTACCTGTTCAGATAATAATCTATGGCAAGCAGTATGAGCCCTATGCCAATCAGTACGGCCGCGCCTATCCACGCGCCTCCGACAGGGTTGGCAGCCATGCGCCGGGGAGTAGCGCCGATAAAGACCATCACGCCCATGATGATGAAAGCTACGCCCAGCAGGAAGAGTTTCTCACGTACAAAGTCGCTATTGAAAGCCATAGCTCATCTCTTCGCCCGGCTTGAATACGGAAGAAGGATGGAGGCTCGATCGAGCCTCCATCCTTCTTCGATGAAACAGTTCCGGCCCTGCTGCTTACTGCTGTCCGGGAATGGGTATTCGCGGGCGCTGTCCGGCAGACGGGTCGCTGTCGGCCATGCGCGCCAACACGTCTTCGTAGATTTTTATCTTTCCTTCGCGCTGCATGCGCGACTGTATGGCGTTGACGTAATCGTCAAAGATCTGGTTGCGCCTTTCCGAGAGAGCTGTCTGCATAAGCTGATCGCGTTGCGTAGCATATTTTGAGCTGTCCGGGTCGGTGCGCTTCGTCACTCCTACTATGACCCAGGCGTCGCCGGACTTGATGGCCGTCTTGTTGACCTGTCCCGCTTGCAGTGCGAAGAGGGCATCGTCAATGGCGGGAGCCGTTCCGGCTTCGCCCAGAGGGTCGCCAAGCTTGTAGTCTTCCTGGTCTTTGGCCTCAAGCCCCACCCGCTCGGCAGCCGCTTTCAAATCGGCTGCTGCGCCAGTGTTTCCGGCAAGGTCACGGGCCGTCTGCTCAACTCGCTGGCGGGCCTGCTCCTGCTTGAAAGCCTGCGCCACCTTGTCCTTGACTTCGTCGAACTCGGGTATGCGCGGGTCGCGCTTTTCGAGCAGCATGGGGACGGCAAAGCCGCCTTTGACCGGGGTGCGGTCGCCCACGTCGTTCGGATTTTGAAGCGGCGCTATGCCCTGCTCGAACTGCTGCGAAGAGCCTATGTTCGGCACGTCGTCTCCGGGCTTGATGAAGGGAGTCTCGCGCACCATATCTTCAGGCTTCATGTTGGATTCCGCCGCCAGTTCGCCCGCAACCGCCTGAAAATCCCTTGACTGCTTCAGCTTCTCGGCAGCGCGCTGGGCCAGAGCGGCCGCCACCGCATAAGCTCGACGATTCTGAAGAGAGACGCGCAGCTCGTTCTTGGCATCTTCAAAGCTCTTCTGCACCTCTTCGCCGCGACGCATGATGTAATAGCTGCCCGCGTACTTGATGACAACGTCCGTCAGGCCGCCTGCGGGCAGGTCAGCCATTCTGTCGTAGAGCGCGTTCGGCTTGTTCGGGTCTCTCCTGTAGGGCTTGGGCAGATAGCCTCCGGACTTGGCCGTCGCCGTGTCTTCGGAGTTTCCGCGAGCGTACTCTGCGAACTTCTCCTCGGACATGTTCGGCCCCTCGCTCTGAAGCTTCTTGAGGAGGTTCTCGGCCTTCTCCTTGACTACCCCGTCTAAATCGGGGCGCACCACCCTGAACATAATCTGCTGTATGCGGATGCCGGCCGCCTTATTTTCCGGTCTGAGATTTTCGTACTCCTTCTTGAGATCTTCGTCCGAGACCTGAATCTTCTCGCCGACCTTCGCCTGATCTATGAAGAGGTAGCGAACCTTTTTCTGCGGCTCAAGGAAGCGGTAATCGGTCTTGTGCTGCTCGTAGTAGCCGCGCAGGTCTTGATCCGAAGGCTGAATCTTTTCCGCCAGCTTGGAGGCGGTGACGGGAACGTACGTGATGTTAAAGAAGGTGTTCTTGCGCCTGAACTGTTCCTGCACTTCGGTTTCGGAGACGGTCACGCCCGCCGTCACGAACGCCTGTAGCTTCTGCGCCGCCACCTGGTCGCGCACCTGCTGCTCGAAGCGCTCTATTGAACCGTAGCGCGCCATGACGGCCTCTTTATACTTATCCAGTCCTATGAACTTGCCGGAAGCGTCGCTGAAGCGCTTGCGAATGGCTTCGGCCACTTCCGCGTCCGAGGCCGCAAGGCCGAGCCGTTTAGCCTCCTGCGCTATGATGCGGTCGCGAATGAGCCCGTCCAGGAAGCGACGGTCGCCGCCAAGCGCCGCCATGTTTATCTGGCCGCCGAACATCTGAGCGTACTGCTGCTTGAGCGTTTCAAGCTCGCCCACGGTTATCTCATCCGAGCCAACGCGCGCCAGGACTTCCGTGTTCGCCATGGGAGCGCTGGTGGACGCTCCGCGCGGGACGTAAAAGACTATGAGGCCGCCGCCTATCAGGAAAGCGAAAGCGATGATGATAAAATTGCGCGTCTTCTCAAGACGACTAAACTGTTTCAGCATTCTCTGTACATCCTCAGAAATTCGTAGAGCGATTCGGGCTGTTTGATTTTTGATTCTGCGCGTGGCCTGATAGCCAGCCTGCGGAAGCTTCCAGCAAACCCCGGATTGTAACGGACAGAGACAAAAAAGGCAAAAAGATAGGCCCGTACCACCTGCTCTAGCCGGGCGCGTCTTAAAGGGGTCGTTCTCGCAGGCGGCAGCGGGCTGGTCTCAAGCTTACGTAATACCCGCCCACCGCCACAAGGCAGTACTGACCTGCTTTAGCTCCCGCCTACGCTCTGAAGATATCGGCCAGCACCGCGAAAATCCCCGCCGACGCCATAAAAGTCTCCGCCGACGCTCTGAAAATGTCGGGCGACGGCGTGAAGCCATCGGTCGATTTGATAAAACCAGCCGCCTTTTCAAGTTGAAAGCTGAGGAATTGTAAGCATTTACCGGGATTCCGGTACAATGAATCGATTTGTGACAGTGCTATCGCCATCAAAGGCTTTGCTTTCTGAGGTAACGCGCCTTTTGCGTGTGGGAATCCCCTGCATTTCCTGACTTTTTCTCTTTGGCCGGGACGCCGAATTTTTCTTTTGCCTTTAGCTTCTCGCTTGTGTTAATTTTTGTTTAGCAGGGTTAGGCCACTTCCCTGTCGCACGTTTTGTAGGATTCTCACTTCAACCGGGGTTTCGGGGGAGCGAGCCGGGCAGGCGAAAGCCGCTTGTGCCGTTAGCCCTTACGGCCACGGACTTTCCGCAAGCTGCACAAAAGCCCCGCGATTTTTCAGAGAGCTTTTTACTTTCCTATTCGATTATGGCTACAAAAGTCAGCCGCTTCGACCTTGACTGGTGGGTCGTTCAAAAGCGCTTCGTCTACACCGTACTGATAACGCTGCTGGTAGGGCTTCTGGCCTGCGGCGCAGCCCTTTACGTCTGGAAGTACGGCGTGCCCTTCATCAACCGTAGCGCCGTGGCCAGCGCCCCTGCCGGAGCGCGCTTCATCTCTTTCGAGGGCGACGTGAGAGTCATTCGCGCGGCCACGCGCGAGACCATCTCGGCCAGCATACAGACGCAGCTTTTCCCTGGAGACACAGTGCAGACGCAGGCGGACGGCCGCGCCCGCATCAATCTTGTTGACGGCTCCATTCTGGTCGTGCGCGAAAACTCGACCGTCATCATACGCGACAACACCTCTGCGGAAGGCGGGCAGAAGGTGAACATCAACGTGGTAGTTGACCGCGGCCAGATTAACGTACGCACGGAGGAGCAGCCCTCAGGCACCAGCAACGTCGTGCAGACACGGCAGACGCAGAGCAGGCTCGGGCCGCAGACGGGAGCATCCTTCGGCATCAACGCGGACAGCACAGAAGACATACGCGTCAGCCAGGGACAGATGGAGACCACCAGCGTCAAGACGGGCGAGACGACTACCGTGCGAGGCGGCGAATACCTGAACATCAACCCGTCTGGCAACATAGCGCGGCGCGAGAAGCTGCTGGACGTGCCGGCGCCCGTAGCGCCCCACGACCTTGAAAGAATCTTCGTAGGCTCAAAGGGCGCGGCCGGTGTGACGCTCAAGTGGCAGCGCCCCGTCTCCGGCTCCGCCGCTCATTACCGCGTGGAAGTCGCAACTTCCCCCTTCTTCGTGGCCGCCGGCAAAGTTATTGAGCGAGACCAGCTGGCCTCGACAGAATTCAACGCGAGCGACCTCAGGCCCGGCAACTATTTCTGGAGGGTGCGCGCGACCGCCCCCACGGGACAGGTCTCGGATTGGAGCGACCCGCAGAAGTTCATAGTCGTACCGGCAGGCTCCAACGAAAACCTGGCCGTAGAGATTACAGAGACAAATTACATAGGCGGGCTGCTTTATCTCGTGCGGGGTCGCGCGCAGCCCGGCACCACCATACGCATCCTCGGCCGGCAAACCTTAACGAGCAGTAACGGCTCGTTCCAGCTTCAGATTACCGTGCCTGAGGGAGCGCGCGAGGTGACGGGCGAGGCCCAGGACCCGCAGGGCAATCGCACGCGCTTCAATTTCGGCTTAACAGGCAAAGGCGCTTCGTAGGAGCTTATTCGACAGATGACACGGCACGTCGTCCTACTGACAGATGCGCACGGAGCGCCAGCGCCCGTCCTTGTCGAGACACTGCGCGAGGCCGGGCTGCTGGTCTTCGTAGAAGGCTTGCGCGAGGCCGAGGTAGCGGCCCGCGTGGCGCTCAAGGCCATGCACGGCCCCGATGTGCGAGAGCATGCGTCGCAGCCCGTAGCGGTCCTGTATGAAGTACATCCGGGCGCAAGCACCGTACAGATTCACGCCGTGCTTGAGCACGCGCAAAGCATCTGGCCTGGGACGCCGCTCGTGGCCTGCCGCCACAAGGCTGGCGGCGACAAGTTTTCGGACGCACGCCCCCTGGACAGCACCGCGCTCAAGCGCCTGGGCTTTCGCGCCATCGCTGACGAACCGGCGCAGCTGCCCGTGCTCCTGCGGGACATGGCAGACAAAAACGGCTCGGACGAGATTGTCCTGCCCGCTGCGGGCGCACAGCCCGAAGCCGAGTTCTCAACCGCCGCGCTTCTGCTGCCCGCCGGATTGAAGATGAAGTGCCTGCGCGCGGCCTTCGAGCTGGTCTCGTCTCTGCATTTCGCCACAGACCAGAAGAGCGCCGCTCACACGGCTCTAGTTGGCCTGGCGCAGCTTGTACGGGCAGACCGCTGGGCCATCTACCTGACGGGGGACGCGAGCGGCGCCGGAGGCGAAGCGGATGCGCTTGAGCCCCTGGCCGTGCGCGGATTGACTTCGAGCGAGCGGGAGATTCCCGCCAAGGACTGGCAGCGAGCGCTGATGGGCGAATCCCTTGCGCTCTACGGCGCGGAGTCCAAGGCCGCATGCACGGCCGCGCGCTCCATGGAAACGACTCGCCGCAGCGAGAGCGGCCGCCGCGTCGTCGCCGTTCCATTAATCGCCAACGGAAGGGTCTTCGGCGTGCTGGAAGCCGTGCGCGAAGGCGAGAAGGCGCGCGCCTTCTCCAGGTCGGACGTGTCCTTGCTGGACGCGCTGGCGCTGCCCGTGGCCTCTGCGCTCGCCAACTCCGTTCGGATAGCCGAAGCCGAGAGGCTCTCGCAGACGGACGACCTGACGAAGCTTCACAACGCGCGCTACCTCAGACAATATCTGACGAACGAGATAAAGCGTGCACGCCGCTACAATTCCTCTGTCGCCGCCATCTTCCTGGACCTGGACGACTTCAAGCGCATCAACGACCTTCACGGCCACCTCGTGGGCTCGCACGTCCTTATGGAGATGGCCGCAGTGATTCTGGCCTCCGTGCGCGATACGGACGCCGTCGCCCGCTATGGCGGCGACGAATTCGTCGTTATCCTGCCCGAAACCAACATGGAGCAGGCCGAGCGCGTCGCAAGCCGCCTCAGAGAGAAGACCGAACGGCACGAGTTCACGGGCGGACGCCGCCTCAAATTAAAGCTCACGGCCAGTTTCGGCATAGCAGCCTTCCCCTACCACGCTCAATCTCCCCAGCAGCTGGTCGCAAGCGCAGACACGGCCATGTACGAAGCCAAGGCCGCGCATAAGAACTGCATACGACTTGCTTCGTCGAATGCTTCCGTAAAGCGTAAAGACTAAAATCTATTTACGAAAAAGCGATTTACGGATAGCCAAATCTGAGTTCTTCGGTTATCTTAGGGAGTTCGCTCTTCTTTGTGGCTGAGCTAGTTCCCGTATGCGACCCCGGTTAGATTTCCCTAACACAGCAAGCGACAGAACCGCTCGTCCCCTGAGAGCAAGGGCAATAACTTAATCTGAATAGATATGGACGTGTAACTAGATGGCATTTAAATCGCTCTTTAGTCTCTTCTCCTCAGACCTGGCTATAGACCTGGGTACAGCGAACACTCTGGTCTACGCCAAGGGACGCGGCATAGTCGTCTCCGAGCCTTCCATCGTCGCAATCAACAAGGTCACAAACGCCGTCGAAGCCGTGGGCCGCGACGCCAAAGAGATGCTGGGACGCACGCCCGGCAACATCGTCGCCATTCGCCCTATGAAGGACGGCGTGATTGCCAACTTTGAAGTCACGGAGAAGATGCTCCAGCACTTCATCAGAAAAGCCCACAACGGAAAAACCTGGGTCTCTCCGCGCGTAGTCATAGGCATACCCAGCGAAATCACGCAGGTCGAGCGCCGCGCCGTGGAAGACTCCGCCTACCGCGCCAAGGCTTCCGAGGTCTATCTGGTGGAAGAGGCCATGGCCGCAGCCATAGGCGCTGGGCTTCCCATCACGGAGCCCCACGGCAACATGGTCGTAGACATAGGGGGCGGGACGACGGACATCGCGGTCATCTCTTTGTCCGGCATCGTCTATTCGCGCGCGGTGCGTGTGGCTGGCAACGAGATGGACGAGGCGATCACACAGTACATCAAGCGTAAGTACAACCTTCTCATAGGCGAGCGCACGGCGGAAGCTATCAAAATCGAGCTCGGGTCGGGCTTTCCCCTGGACGAGCCGCTATCGATGGAGGTCAGAGGGCGCAATCTTATCGAAGGCATCCCGAAGACGATTACGATTACGGACGAAGAAGTCCGTGAAGCTTTGGCGGATTCGGTCGCCACTATCGTCAACGCCGTGAGAGTCGCGCTTGAGCGGACGCCGCCCGAGCTTTCCGCAGACATAGTCGAGCGCGGAATAGTCCTGACGGGCGGCGGTGCGCTCCTGAAGAATCTAGACCGCAGGCTCTCGATTGAAACGGGCCTCCCCGTGAGCCTTGCCGAAGACCCGCTCTCGTCGGTCGTGCTCGGCACGGGCAAGATGCTCTCGGACTTCAACCTCTTAAAGCGCGTCAAGTGGGACAACACGCTCACGAGTGGCATGTAAGTCCAGAGACTCCTCTAGAGTCCTGAGAGTCAAAGCGCTCTCTTCCCTCTAGACTCTACGGACTCACAGGACCTGGTTATGGTTGCAAGGACACAAAAGGAGATTCGGCAGCGAGCGCCCTGGTGGCTCATAGGGCTGCTCTTTTTGAATCTCGCCTTGATGGCCTACGACGCGCGGGACGAGGCTACAAAGCAGCGCATGATTCGCGTCTGGGCGCAGGCCATCGTCGCGCCCTTTCAGCGAATCACCACGGGCGCGGGCGGCGCCGGCGTCGGCTTTGTCCAGCGCATAATCAATCTACGCAACGCCGCCACGGAGAACGAACAGCTACGCAAGCGCGTCGAAGAGATGGACGCGGAGCTTCGTCAATCCCGCGCCGCCATAGATGAGAACGTGCGCCTCAAGGGGCTTCTGGACTTAAAGGAGCAGGGGCAGTACGGCACGGTGGCCGCCACCGTCATTGCCCGCGACCCTTCGGAATGGTTCGACACCGTGACGATTAACAGGGGCCGCCTCTCCGGCATAGAATTGAACATGCCGGTCGTGACCGCCAGCGGCATAGTGGGGCGCGTGGTGGCGACGAGCCCCTGGACGGCCCAGGTGATGCTGATAACGGCGGAGCGCTCGGCGGCAGGCGCGGTCGTAGGGCAGTTGGGGCAGTCCAACGCGCTCGGCTCCGTCAAGGGGCTCGGCGAGAACGGGCTGGTCGAGATGCGATATGTTTCGGGGCTGGAGGAGGTCAAGCAGGGCGATTACGTTGTGACCACCGGGCAGGACGGCATTTATCCCGGCGGCTTGAGCGTAGGCGAAGTAGTGCGCGTCAAGCAGGGCTCTGCCACCAGCCCGCACGTCATTCATATTAAGCCCAGCGCGCGCCTGGAGCAGCTGCAGGAGGTCGCAGTCCTCCTCTACCGCGCGCCGCAACGCACGCCGCCGGACCAGGCGCTGCCCAACGTGGACAAGGGAAAAAAACAGTGATGAGTACCGGGGGATGAGTACCAAGAGAAAAGCTTCTCGTTCTTACTCATCACTCATCACTCAGTGCT
>DASVVZ010000191.1:0-12015 GCA_036389875.1 Pyrinomonadaceae bacterium | reverse complement strand
CGCCACGTAGTCCAGCCGTGGCTTGCCGATGAAGGCATACTGAAGCTCAACACCAGCGTCCCTGCTCAACCGCGCGTGAGGAAGATTATGGCCTTCTTCCCAGAAGCGGCGCAGCCCGTTACGCTCAAATTCAAGATGGCCGCACAGCAGGAAGACCTTGCCATCTGCACCTTCGACAAGAAGGATTTGCCCGCGGGCATTCCCATGCTGCCTCTCGACAGGGGCTCGGACGATTCGGTCGGAGTCGGGAAGGCGGTTGTCCTGATGGGCTATCCAAACGGGCCGGATAGAATCCTTGCGCTTCTCAATGACGCGGAAAGAATGAGTGTGACGGCGCGCTATGGTGATTCCATAGAATCGCTCCTTAACTATCTCTCACAGGCCAAGCGCATTCAGCCGTTGACGACGCAGGGGCACGTCACTGACCTGGACTCGAATAAGCGCCTGATTGTCTACGACGCTACGACGGCCACGGGCGGCTCCGGATCTCCATTATTCGGCCAGTCGGGCCGCGTCATAGGCGTCAACTTTGAAGTCTTTACGGAAAACACCGCCTCGAATCATGCCGTGCCCATACGCTACGCTATTACGCTTTTGCAGCGCGCGGGCTGGCAAGCGCCTGAAGCAGCCGAAGGCAACCAGAACGACAACGGCAACGCCAACCAGCCGGGCGCTCGAACCGGCGTTACCTCCGCCAACACCGCGCGATAAAAGAGGTCAAAGGGTAGCTGGCAGGAGAAAGCATGTAGAGCTTCTCCTGCTTTCAGCCTTTTTTCTGCTTTTGACAGTAGCCACACAAAAAGGCTACCCTTGGCTCTTTGTTGCCTGCCCTTGCTCGGCCCCTTGTTGAGAGCTTTTGCTGGCAACAATTTTTATGCCCGGTTTATCTAAATCTCTTCAGGCAATGGCAGGGAGCAGAAATCCAGTTTTGGCCGCATCAGCAGAGACAGTCATCACAGCCGGAAGCCGACCAGAGCTTTTCGAGAAGCGCGGCGCATTGCAGATAAGAAGCCGCACGCTGCTGCTGGTGGCGCTCGCCGTCATCGCTCTCACGGGCTTTGGCTTTCGCGCCTCAGGGCTGAGCGCGGAGGGCCTGAGCGAAGACGAGCTTAATAAACTACAGGCCGTCGAAGAATATCGTCACAACGGCTTATCGTCCGTCAACGGCGAGCATCCCTTTCTGATGAAAGCGCTGATGACGATAAGCGTCGTCGCGGTCGAGCGCTGGAACGCTTCCCCTTTAGCCGCCGGTCATCCTTCAGCGCAGGTCTCCACTGAGACCGCATTAAGGTTGCCCGTGACTATCTTCGGCGCGGCCACTTCGCTACTGATATTCCTGCTGGTCTCGGAACTGTTCGGGACGGAGATAGCCCTCGTCAGCGCCGCGCTCTGGGCCCTTGACCCGACGGCCATCGGCTTCAACCGCATAGCCAAAGAAGATACCTTTCTGCTCTTCTTCTTTCTGCTGGCCAACGTCTTCTGGCTCAAGAGCCAGCGTGTGGCGGAATCCGGCAAGGGAAATCCTGAGCCGCTATACTGGGCGACGGCCGCCGCCTACGGCGCCATGATGGCGTCGAAGTATCTGCCGCACCTGATGGCCATAGGCGTAAGCTACTACTACATCTTTCAGGGCATCCCGCAAACCCGATGGAGAATGGGAAAGAAGCGCTTCTTCATCTTCTTCATCGTCATGGGAGTGGTCTTTCTCATCTGTAACCCGACCATACTGCTGCCGGGCACGTGGCACGCGATGAGGACCTTTGCGGGCGAGAAGCGGATAGGCCACGGAAGCTATGAGTACATGGGGACGGTCTACCTGAACCAGCTGTCGCTGTGGCTGAAGGGCATGCCGTGGCACTTCTACTACGTCTTCATGGGTGTAAAGCTCCCTCTAGTGACGATTGCGTCGTTTATCATAGGTCTTCCGCTTCTTTTCCGTAAGCGGCTGGGCGACGGGCGCTTCTTTCTCTTCTTCTGGCTGCTCTTCTGGTTTATGCCCTTCACGGTCATGGGAGGGAAATACACGCGCTACTTCACCACGGCTCTGCCGCTCGTGCTGATAATTGCGGCCATAGGTCTTCACTTTGCCGCGCGGCTTCTTGAGCGCGCCCTTTGCGCCGCGCTCAATAATGAGAGAGCAGGAGCACTGGCGCGCGCGGGTCTGGTTGTCTTGGCGATCTTCGCAGTCGGCGTCACAGCCTGGAGCGCCGAGCCCTACTATCGTCTCTACACGAACGCCATCGGCACAGGCCTGGGCCAGGTAGGCGGCTATTTCCCGCACGACGAATTTTATGACGCGAGCGTTCGAGACGCCGCGCGTGAGATAGCCAGGATTGCCGTGCCGGGCGCTCGTGTAGCCAGCGAGACGCCGGGGCTTTTCGATCATTACACGCGGATTGCAGGGAGAAGCGACCTTCTCTTCATCTCGCTTTCGGACGAAGAGGCCATGCGCCAGATGAAGGCTGGCGACATAGTTATAGTGGCGCGGGGGCGGCGCTATCTGACGAACCAGTCTTTCACATCAAGCCTTGAAAAGAGGCTCGCGCCCGCCGTCACGGTCTCGCTCGGAGCGGTGCCTTCCCTGAAAATCTTCGTGTTAAATGAGGGCGGACTGGAAACGGTCGCTGAAAATATCGGTCGCTGAAATGTTAACAGCAACTTTTTCCGTCGCGTCTTCATCGCAGAGCGGAAGATGTAGAGCCTGAGGGTTCCGACTTAAACGGCATAATTCTTGCCATGCTTTTTTTCGCCGCTATAATGAGTGGGCATAATTTTAGTGATTGCTGCGCCCGGTTGGGCAGACCGTATGCAGCCGTTTTACTCCAACAGGAGCATTTAGAGTTGTAGGGGAAAAGGAAGCGGCTTGATTTGATGGAGATTTTTCCCGAACCGTTTCAACCACGGCGAAGCGCGCTTCTGGCTATCGCTCTCCTTTTAGCGCTACTTCCGTCCCTTCAAATACGTCTCGCCGCTCAAACGGTCGAGCCGGCAGCCCCTTCAGCCCCGGCCAGCCCTGTCGAGCAGCTTTTCCGGATTGAGAGAACGCCCGTTGCGGGCGGCGCTGAGCTTCTGACCATCTTCGGCAGGCTGGACGGCCTCCCGCGCGAGCAGCGGGAAGAAGGCGAGGTGCCGCTCGTCACCGTCCTTCGCGACACGCTCGGCGATACCGACCCTGAGAACGACCGCCTGCGATACGTCTGGATGCTGACCTACACGCGGCCAACGTTCTTGCAGCGCCTTGCCTCCGGCGTTCCCTTCCTTTATAGCCGCACCGGTAATCGCACGGGCAAGCCGGACAAGGGCGCGCCGCCGCCGATCATTGACCTGGCCAGGACAGACCGGGAGGTCTGGAACAGGTTCTTCTGGGCCGCGCTCCAGAATATTTTTCTGGACTCGTACGGCCTTCCCCTGAAGGCCGCATCGCGCAGCTATCGCCGCAACCTGGACGATTACAGAAAGTCGCACGTGACACGCGCGCTCGCCATTCTCTCTCTATACGAAGCCGAGACGGGCACAAAGCCGCTCTTCAGCCCCGAAGAGATGCGAGACATACAGGCGCGCCTGATGCTCTCGGAAAAGGCACTCGGCGGCATAGTGGACGACATCTTCCTTCAGCGCGTTTACGTTAAAGAGACCGCGCTCGTCAATGATATACGCGGCCATAATTGGGAGCTGTTACGCCAGCGCGCCGAAAGCGAGAAGCTCTACTTCGAGCCGCTTGAGCTGCCGGACGGCTCCGCCACGCACGCCATTCTCTGGGTGGCGCGTCCAGACCTTGTTACCTACAAAGACCGCACTTTCAAGTCCCGCTTTCTGAACATAGCGAACCCGTGGCGCGACGACCGCTTACGCTACTGGAACGGCTACGTTGAGACGCGCTACTTCGACGCGGACAATCGCGCGGTGTCGCCCGAGACGCCGGGAGCGCGTCCAGTCCAGATGATACCGCTCGCCATCTACGGCCTGGACCATCCGAAGATTCCCATTCTGCTGGTGGATTTCCGCGACCGCGTGAATCCCAAGTGGCGCGAGGTCTCTCGCCGTGTGCTTGAGGACGTGACGCGCACGGTGCTGACTCTCTCGCGCTTCGGAGACATTCCATATTTTCTCTCGCGCACGGTCTACGATTTCGTGACCGGCAGGCGCGGCATGGACATCAACCAGCCCACCAGGCTTAGAACCTATTCGCAGCTAAAGCTGCTGCTCTCGCTGAACGCGTCGCTGGACCCTGAGTTCCGCGACGAGATTAACCGCCGCCTCGAGCGCGTCTCCTCCAATCCGCGTGAGAATGATATGGAGGCTGAGGCAGCGATTGCGCGCGGCCAGTATCAGGCGCTTTTGAAGTACGCACAGGACCCTGCGGGGCTGCCCGCGCGCTTGGTGCGCGACAGGCGCGAAGAGATGGCCGGCTACGACAAGAGAGGAGAGGCGGCGAAGGTCCTGACGCGCCTCGCCAGCATATTGAGCTTTGGGCTTTACACTCGCCGCGCGGAGGTGACGCCAGACTTCGACGAGCGCCTTGACAGTGCACGACGCATGGCCTACTACCGGCGCTTTCTGCGAGAGGCCGTGCGGCGCACGCCGCAGGTGGAGGTAGTCTACAACATGGAGGACGTGCGACGCGCGCTACAGTTCGTGGCGGAGAACAACCAGCTGGCCGACGGCAAGACGGCGCAGGCGGCGGCACGCGTCTTCGCCCAGACCAAAGATGAAGAAGCGCGCACGCTCGCCCTCAGATGCCTCTACCGCATCAACAACGAGACGGCCAAGTCCGAGCTGCTTCGTATCTACAGCAGCCCGCAGACGGAGGCGCGCTGGCGGGTGATGAGCGCCGAATACCTGCGCCTCGCCGTGCGCGAAGAGCAGCGCATAGCGCCTGCCGACGCCAAAGCGATTATGAACGTGACCAGCCCATAAAAAATTTGCAGGCAGATATTGGGATGACTTTGAAGCTTAGAGAGATTGAAGAGCCTGAAAGCAGCGCCGGGAGCTGCTTTCTTCTTGCGTGCGCGAAAGCCGTTCGCACGCGCGGCTTCATCATTGTGGCTGCCTTCGCCCTTATACTCTTCGCGCAGATGCCGTCCGTCGCACAGGCCAGGCGCGTCGTCGTGGTCAAGGTTGACGGGCTTCCCTTCGGGGAGATGGACGGCTACGCGCGCCAGCGAGACCCGCGCACCGGCAAGAGCCTGCTGCCCTGGATTGATTATGTCTTTTATCAGAGGGGCACGCGCATTCCCAACTTTTACACGCGCGGCATGAGTCTTTCGGGCCCCTCCTGGTCGCTGCTCGACACGGGCCAGCACTTGCAGATTAAGGGCAACGTCGAATACGACCGCCTCACTCTGCACACCTACGATTACCTGAACTTCATACCCTTCTACATGCAGTACTACGCGGAGCGGCGCGCGGATATGCCGGGCGTTGAAGTTCTGGAGGAGATGGGCCTGCCGCTTCTGATGGACGCCTATCCCTTTCAGGAGCGCTATCCTTCATTCCAGCTTTTTCAACGCGGCGTGCGCTGGACGACCATCGGTCTGGGCATCAAGAACTACTTCACGGAGCCGGACAAGCGTGACGTTCTGGACGAGTGGACGATGGGGATAGAAACTCGCCGTTTCCTACAGGATCAGATGGAGCGCGAGCTGATAAGCAAGATTAATGACCCGCGCTATCGTTATCTGGATTACTACACGACGGAGTTCGACCACCAGACTCATCATAACCGCGACCGTGAATCGCACTTCTACGCTTTGCAGGAGTTGGACGGCATCATAGGCCGCATCTGGACGGCGATTGAGAAATCGCCTCTGGCGAGCGAGACCGTTATGATAATCGTCTCCGACCACGGCGTTAATTCGAGCCCGAACGTTTACAGCCAGGGCTTCAACCTGGTGAAGCTACTGGGCTCGCCCGAAGGCGGCGGGCATCACGTCATCACCAAGCGTAGACTGATGCTGGATTACTCTATCAAGGGCATCTACCCGCTCGTCCCGCTCATCACCACGACGACCAACGATTCATATTACCTGAAGGGGCAGAGCACGGATTATCCGACGGTGCTGCTTGATTTCGACGGGAACGAGCGTTCATCGCTTCACCTGCGCAACTCTGCGCTGAACGTCCTGCACATACTGTTGCAGCAGCTTCGCCGCAAAGACCTGAAGCCCGAGATGCGGCGTGCCATGACCGAAGCCTTCTTCAATACCATTGATGAGCGCCGAGCAGGTTGGGAGCTCGAGATCAAGGAGATAACGGAGGAGCTAACGGCGCTCGGCCGCGCCGTTGAGCGCGAGAGCGCTCTTTACGCGGCCAAGCCTAAGCAGTGGACAAGGGCAGACCTTGACGCCGGGCGCAATCTGGAGGCCCGCCGCACCTTCGGGCGCATGGATTCGTGGGCCTCAGACCAGCGAGATTATACGGCTTATCTCACGACGCTCAGGAACCTTATGTCACTTCGGCGCGAAAGCCTGGACCCCTTCAAGCTGAAGATAGAGGATGTTATAGCAAGGCGTTCGATGGGCGACCACAACACTATCTACGAGTTGCAGAACTACGTGGTCGCAGCTTCGCCCGAAGGCTTCAAACTCAGGGCGGACGGCTCGCTGGACATGTTGCAGAGCTTCAAGCGCGTCGATTACTTCGCGCTCCTGCACGCAGTGAAGGTACGCAACAACGTGCAGGCAGAGGCGGGTAATCGCCCAATTGATTTCGTAGCCGCTCGCATCCCGCGCGCAAGCATCCTGCCCCTTCTTTCGGAGGAACTACAGTTTGACGGCGACTGTCTGTGGATTTATGGCGGGCCTGAGCATCAGGCGCTCATTCTGGGGCGCGAAGACCGGAGCGGGAGCGTGAGCCTGCGTTACCTGCCCATCAAAGACTTAAGGATGGATGCCGGCGGCAGGATTAGTTTTGAGAGAGCGCCGTGGCGGGAAGGTTTGCCTTTAAGATTCTGGGAAGATAAAAACCTGCGCATTCCTTCTGATACGACGCGCGAGGCTTTTCTGGACGGCTGGCACACGGACGTCGAGTGGTTGCGCGTGCTGCATAAAACGGACTACTCTAATGGGTTGATTGGAATCTACGAACAACTGGCAAGGCATACGCCGCCTTCTCTTGACAGTAATGCCGAGGGATTGTCGGAAGACGAGCGCCTTTTGCGCCGCTTTCGCAGGCGACAGCGCGCGCTGGCCGAGACGGACTTGTTGATATTAGCTAACAACCACTGGAACTTTGACGTGCGCGGATTCAATCCCGGCGGCAATCACGGCTCGTTCTTCCGCGTCTCTACCAACTCCACTTTAATGTTCTGGGGCGGCGAGAGCACGAATGTCCCGCGCGGCGCGATTGTCGAAGAGCCTTACGACAGCCTGAGCTTCGTGCCTACGGTGCTTGCCCTGACCGGCCAGTTGAGCGATGGACAGCGTCCCGTACCCATTTTGTGGGAGCGCGGGTTCCGCCCCTTCCCCGGAAGGCCTGTGCAGGAGGTTCTGGCAAGGGGCGCGCAAGCCCCTCAGCCTGTGGCTAAAGGAGACGGGTCTCAGCCTTGATAACGACCGATGAACAGTTAGTGAATCGTCAGGCGGATGAAGATGAAGAGCTTGAGGCCGCGCTTGACGAGCAACAGGACGAGGCAAAAGGCAAAACCAGCCGTCTGATGTTCTGGCTGCACGTAGTCGCCTTTGTGCTAGGTCTTGCGCTTCTGGTCTACGTCATCAACCTCGTGGGCGTACAGCCCATCTTCGACGCCCTTGGCCGAATAGGCTTCGGCTTCTTCCTGCTGCTGGCGATAAGCGGCGCGCGTCACGCGCTTCGCACGCTGGCCATGAGCACGGCGGTTCCCAAAAACCATCGCCGCTTCAACTTCTCGCAAGCCTTCGCCGTGCGTCTCGGCGGCGAAGCCATAAGCTTTCTCACCTTCACCGGCCCCGTGCTCGGAGAGGCCACGAAGGTCGCGCTCCTTAAAAAGCGTGTCCCGCTCACCTACGGCGTGACCGCGCTCGTCATAGACAACATTCTCTACAACCTGTCGGTGGTGGTTTTCATACTGAGCGGCGCGTGCGTGATGCTCTGGACGTACAACCTGCCGCCTGTCGTGCGCTACATCCTGCTGGCGATTGCTGGGATTTCGGCTTTCGGCATCTTCGTCACAGCCTATCTGGTACATCGCCGCGTGAAGGTTCTGACCGGGATAGTCGAAAAGCTCGCGCGCATAGGGATTAAGCCGAAGGCCGTCACTTCCAGGATCGAGCACCTATACGAGCTTGAAACCAAGGTATATGGTTTTTACAAGCACCGTCCCGGCGCTTTCTTCTCCATCATAGCCCTCGACTTCCTCTCGCACGCGACGAGCGTCTACGAGGTTTACGCCACGCTTCGCCTGCTGGATTTCACGCCGCCCGTGGCGGCCGCGTACATCATCGAATCTCTGACAAAAGTCATCAACTTCGTCTTCGGCTTCGTCCCCGCTACGATAGGCGTGTACGAAGGCGGCACGGAAATCATTCTTCAGACACTCGGGTTTGCGGCCGCGACCGGTGTAACTCTCGCGCTGGTGCGAAAGGCAGGCGCGGTCTTCTGGACTGGCCTCGGGCTGCTGATACTGCTCTGGCGCACAGTCCCAAAGGCTACACGCAGGGTCATGGACAGGAGCCCGCGACTGAGAAAACTTATGGACAGCCTTGTACTCTCTAACATCTCTCATAGGCCAGCGCGCACGCTCGTCAGCATCCTGGGCATAGCCGTCGGCGTGCTTCTGATTGTCTTTACAGTGGGGTTGGCGCACGGCGTGCTGCGCGAGCGCGGGCGGCGCGAATCCAACATCGGCGCAGAGATAATGGTGCGGGCATCAGGCACTATAGGGATGACGGGCTCGCAGCGCTTTGCCATGCCCGTTTCGCGCGCTGAAGAGATAGCGCGACTTGAAGGCGTGCGCGGCGCAATTCCTCTCGGGCAGGACGTGCAGCCGAGCGATAGCGGCTTCGGCAGCCGCATTGTGGACGGCATCAACTTCGACGAATACGCTTCGGTCGCCGGGCTCTCCATCAAAGAGGGCAGGAAGCTCGAGGGCGGCGGCGACGAGGCGATTGTCGATACGGTGTGGCAGAAGGACAGGAAAGCTGCTATAGGATCTACCGTCGTGCTTTATGAGAGGCCATTCCGCATCGTCGGTGTCTACGAGCCGCCCGGCGGCGGGCGCATAAAGATTCCGCTCGCCACGATGCAGGATCAACTGGGAAGCGAAGGCCACGCAAGCTCAATACTGGTCGCGTGCAAGAAGCCTGAAGAGCAGGAGCAGGTCGCCGCCCGTATACGCGAGCGTTTCCCGGACGACCAGATTCTCTTCACGCGAGACCTGCCGGAGCTTTACGTCTCAAGCGTGCCCGCGCTGGATGTCTTTATTAAAGTCATAGTCGGCATAGCCGCCGCCATCAGCCTGCTGGTGATACTGCTGGCCATGTACACCACCGTCACTGAACGCACACGCCAGATAGGGATCCTGAAATCCCTGGGCATGTCCAAGACCACCATCGCCTGGGTCATAGAGCAGGAGGCCATCATAGTCAGCCTGCTGGGCGTCGCGGTCGGCTTGATACTGACCTTCGCGGCGCGCTACGCCGTCATGCGCTCAACTTCCTTAATCGTAGAGATAGAGCCGCTCTGGCTGGGCATAGCCTTACTCGTAGGGCTCCTAGGCGGCACGCTCGGCGCGCTTTATCCCGCCGTACGCGCCGCCCGCCAGGATGCCGTCGAAGCCTTAAGCTACGAATAGAAATTAACCGGCATGGACAGGTGGAGCCGGGATAAAGAAGAAGCGAATCTTTATCCCTGCCCCGCCGTCTCTTCCCGTGTGAATCTGCTTCAGTAGATTCTCAATATCCCGCGGGCTCGCCCCAGTTGCGAGAATCCGAGGCTCCCAGCCTGACACCCGTGCCCTCTTCTATCATGACGCCCTGCGCGTCTCCCATGAAGCGAAGCTGTGAACCGACCTTGCTCTCCTTCTCTGTCGTCAGCTTGAATTTGTGGCCCATAGCTTCAAGGACTCTGCGCGTGTCGTCGGACAGACCGAAGGGCTCGTAGACCACCTCGTCCGGCAGCCATTGCTGGTGGATGCGCGGCGCGTCTATGGCCTGTTGAATATTCATTCGGTAATCAATGACGTTGACTATCACTTGAAAGACGGCGTTGATGATGCGCGGGCCGCCGGGCGAGCCCACTGCGAACCAGAGCGTCCCGTCTCGCCTGACGACGAAAGTCGGCGTCATGGCCGAGAGAGGTCGCTTCCCCGGCGCAACCGCATTGCGCTCTCCCTGTATCAGCCCGTAAAGATTCGGAGAGCCGGGTTTGGCCGCGAAGTCGTCCATCTCGTTGTTCAGAATCACGCCCGTTCCGCGCGCCGTCACCTTGGAGCCGAAGCTGTCATTCAAGGTATAGGTGTTTGAGACGGCGTTTCCTTCACGGTCTACGACAGTGAAGTGCGTTGTCTCGCTGGATTCATATCCAGCGGGGCGGCCCGCGCGCACCTCCGAGCTTGAGCTTGCGCGTTTCAAATCAATCGTGCCGCGTAGACGAGCCGCGTAAGTTTTGTCCAGCAACCCCCGCACGGGCACGCGCACAAAATCGGGGTCGCCCATGTATTCGGCGCGGTCTGCGAAGGCGCGGCGCATAGTCTCCGCCAGCAGGTGCGCGTGCTGGCCTGAGCCCCAGCCTACGGTCTTCAGGTCAAAGCCTTCGAGAATGTTGAGCATCTCAAGCAGTATCACGCCGCCGGAGGATGGGGGCGGCATGGAGATGATTTCAAATCCCCTGTAGGTTCCCCGCACTGGCTCGCGTTCTTTGGCAAAGTAGCCGCGCAAATCCTCCATCGTCATCAACCCGTTATGACGCCTCATGTCCTCCGCAATAAGGCGGGCCGTCTCGCCTTCGTAAAACTCGTTGGGGCCGCGCAGCGCAATGCGGGCGAGAGTTGCCGCAAGCTCTGGCTGGCGAAGCGTCTCGCCCTCTTTATAGAGCCTTCCCTGGTTGAGAAAAATCCTGCGGCTCTCATCGTACTTGCTGAGCGTGTCGCTCGTGTCGCGCAGCGAGCGCGCCAGGTTGAAGCTCACCGTAAAGCCCGTGGCCGCGAGCCTTCGCGCGGGGGCGATAAGCTCTGCCCACGTCATGCGACCCGAGCCGTATTTCTTCAGGGCCAGTTCCATCCCCCTCACGGTTCCGGGCACGCCGGCCGCCCGATAACCGAGCGTCGAAGAGCCCTCGCCAATTATCAGCTCGCCCCTTTCGTCCAGATAGACGTTGCGCGTGGCACGCTTCGGAGCCATCTCTCTATAATCGATCGCTGTCGCGCGCCCGTCTTTCAGGCGAATCATCATGAAGCCCCCGCCTCCCAGGTTTCCCGCCGCGGGGTAGACGACGGCCAGCGCAAAGGCCACCGCAATCGCCGCGTCAACAGCATTCCCCCCGCGCTTCAACACATCAGCGCCTATGCGCGACGCTATGCCGCTCGTGGAAGCCACTATTCCGTTCGGCGCTCTGACAGGCTCGCGCGATGCCGCGCGCGCAGCAGGAGCGGTCTTCAAAAGCGGAGCTACGGGCTGTGAAAGAAACAGCAGTGAGACGAGAAGCAGTAGCAGGGTTCTGCCGGATTTCATCATAGATTTCTCTCTATGCAATCGATTTAGAAGCGGCCCTTATCTGTCTTAAGGCTCTCATGATTGTGCCTTCCCCGCCCTTTCGAATGCAAATTCTGTTAGTGCTTATCGGGGCATTTCGTCGTATGCTATGAAGCATGAGCAGACCCATACCGCAATCCTCGCCTGACGATGAAGTGATAGACATAGGCCCCCCTGCGCGCCGTCGCTGGCGACGCTGGGTGATTCTGGCGGCGATAATTCTAGGCTTTGTGCTGTTGCGCTCCGTCTCCATCTACGTCGAGGCGCTATGGTTCGACTCGCTCGGCTTCGCATCCGTATACTGGTACACCTTCCGTCTCAAGCTGGTGCTTTTCGTACTCTTTCTTGT
>DASVVZ010000190.1:0-4063 GCA_036389875.1 Pyrinomonadaceae bacterium | reverse complement strand
GCGACGCCGAAAGATGGAGCCAACGCGAAACAGAATTCCTTGCAGCACGTAGGCCAAAACTATTGCCAGCAGCACGTATCTGGAGTAGAGCCAGATGAGCATGCCCACGGCTCCTATGAGCAGGATCATCATACGCGTGCTGCGTCGCGTGGTACCTGCGGATTTAAAGCTGCTGTAGCGCAGAGTGCTGACCATCAGTGCGCCCAGAAGAGCTACCAATCCCATGAGCAGCGCGCCGTAAAGCTGAGCGCGTTCTCCGCCGTATTGAGCTATCGGCCTGGGGGCGAAATGGACTATGGCGGCGATGAGAGCGGCGGCGGCCGGGATGGGAAGTCCCACGAAGCTCTTCTTATCGACCTTTGGAGTTCCTTCGGCAAGCACGCGGGGGCGCGTGGCCTGCACGTTAAAGCGCGCCAGGCGGAATGCGCCGCACATCAAAAACATGAAGGAGAGGAACCACCCCAGGTTGTGCAGGTCTGTTCCCTCACGGAAAGCAGAGCCGTATCCCCAGGTGTAGGCCAGAATGGCCGGCGCAATCCCGAACGTGACAACGTCTGCGATTGAGTCGAACTGCACGCCAATCTCAGTCGTGGTCTTGGTCATGCGCGCGATCCTTCCGTCCAGCGAATCGAAGACGAAAGCCCAGCCGATGAACATGGCCGCGCCGTCGAAAAGCTGTGCCGCGCGGGCCATGGTTTCCGGTGTTCCTATCGCCAGCATCTGAAAGGCACGCAGCGAGCCTGTGATGGCGAAAAAGCCCATCAGTATGTTGGCCGTGGTGAAGAGCGACGGTATCAGGTATAAGCCCTTTTTGATACCGCGACGCTCAGGCTGCTGTTTCTCCGCACGCTTCTGCTCAAATTGCAAACGTGGTACACCGGACATCATTTGATCCTCCCGATGACTGTAACGCCGCCGCGCACGCGTTCGCCCTCTCGCACGGTGACTTCGACTTCCGGCGGCAGTATGAGGTCCGTGCGCGAGCTGAATTTTATCAGTCCGAAGCGCTCGCCGAGAATTAAATTATCGCCCGCGCGCTTCCAGCACACAATTCTACGAGCGAGTATTCCCGCAATCTGTTTACAGACGATCGTAATGCGATCGCCCCGTATGGTCAGAGCGTTCTGCTCGTTGACGAGGCTCGCTTCCTCCTTGGTGGCCATCAGAAACTTGCCGCGCGTATAAGAGACGTTCGTGATTGTGCCCGCGACCGGCGCCCTGTTGATGTGTACGTCGAAGGGGGAAAGAAAGATGCTGACGACCGTAGGCGCTTCTCCTTCTTCAGGGGAGAGATGCTCTATGCGCGTGACGCGGCCATCTGCGGGCGAGACGACAAGGCTGCTGTCGGTCGGAGTTGCGCGCTTAGGGTCACGGAAGAAGAAGGCCATGAAGGCCGCAAGGATGATAAAGGGGATGCTCACGGGCCAATAGCCTAAGGCCGCCACAATGAGCGCCAGCAGTATCGGAACGATGACGTATGGATAACCCTCACGGGCCATAACCGTTTACGCGTCCTTATTAATAAACTTCTAGTTGTTCCTGCTTTAAGTCTAAAACGTTTCAGCTAATAAGGGAAACGGGGGCGCGCATGATTTTGGCGTCCCCCGTTTCCGAGTTTCCCTGCCCTTTTGAAGACGGCGGGATAAGTGTTAAGGCCCACCTATGCGGGCGGCCGGCTCCCCTGAGTGCCTTAGTGCGAAGAGCTGTGGTCTTTCTGGTACTGCACGATAATGGAATGCATCTGATCTTTAATGGCGAGCTTTTTCTTCTTAAGAGTAATTTCCTCCAATTGCTCCTCGTCACTAGGGTATGCAAGCGCGGATAACTCCGTGAGCCGTGCTTCATAACGACCATGCTCTCTGGCCAGTTCGCGGAACTCAGGATCGGTTGCCATGAGCTGCTCTTTCAAGCTATCCGTCGTCGTCATTTCCATTTCAGAGATGCCTCCTTCCAGATGCGGAAAAACTTTCAATAAATTGTGCCGGAACAGCCTGTGATAGCTCCCGGCACATGCCACATGTTTTTTGCGACACCGAAAATGTTAGCTCAAAGGTTATATCTATTTCAAGTTAAAGTTTAAAGAAGCCGCGCCGTCATCACCAGCGCATCTTCCGTAGGGTCTGCGTAGTAGTGCGCTCGCCGCCCGCTCAACTCGAATCCGAATTTCCTGTAAAGCTTTTGCGCGTTAAGATTCGACGCCCTGACCTCCAGAAACGAGCGACGGGCGCCGCGCTTTCTTCCTTCTTCAAGGGCTGCGCCCAGAAGCAGAGAGCCTATGCCGATCTGACGCAAGCCCTCGCGCACGGCCGTGTTGTTGATGTGAAGCTCGTCCGCAGCCAGGCGCGCGGCTATAAAGCCCAGTATGGAAAAGCCCTCTATCCCGTGCGCGTGTTGCTGCGGGCGCGCGACCAGCATGATGGTATCCGTGGGGCGCGCAAGCTCGCCGAAATAGGCCTCCCAGCCCCAGCGACTGAGGCCCGATGTTTCCTCTATCTCCACCACCTCAAGAAGATCGTGTTCGGTCATCTGCGCTATCAGGGCGCTGGCCTCTGCGCGCGTCTTTTCTACCCCTGTGTACGACATTTTTCCTTTAGCTCTGCATCGGAAGGGCGCACGTATATGGCCTGAAGCTCTTCCGGCCTGCTTGTCTCACCGCGCTTCTGTTTCTCTAAGGCCAGAAGCCCTACGTACACCGCCAGGTTCTCCGGCGACTTTGCGAGCGTCCACTGTTCTTCCCGCCCGCGCGCCTGCTCAAGGTTATCTTCTATAAATGCTACACCCTCTTCTTCGGCGACGGCGCGAATCTTTTCGAGCTGCGCGTCAGCGCCTTCCCCTATCCAGCGAACATTGCGAAGCCCTCTATACGTTTCCAGCAGAATTTCAGGAGCCAGATGCGCCGGCTCGTCAAGCGGCGAGACCGCAAGCGGCTCTTCGACACGAAAGCCCTGTGCGAAAAGCTCACCGCGTCCTGCCGGAAGAAGAGCCGCGACCCTCTCGCCGGGGCCACCCGCTAGCGCCAAGGCTTCCAGAGAGGGCACGCCGACGACTTTTCGTTCCAGCGTGTAGGCCAGTCCCTTGACTGTGGCAACTCCTATACGCAGGCCGGTGAAGCTGCCGGGGCCGAGCGCCACCGCGAACAGTTCCACGTCCTGTAAGCCGGCGCCCGCTTCAGACAATGCTTGGCGTATCAACTCAAGCAAATCCGTAGAGTGTGAGCGCGTGGCGTCGCCCTTGCCGTATGAAAGAATCGCTTTGCCGCGCAGGACCGCGACGCTGCCCGCGCGCGTCGCAGTCTCTATACTGAGAATCAGAGGCTCTTCCCTTTCCTGCACCGCTCGAATACTCTCGTCCTGTAAAATTCGTGCCAAGAAGAGTCCGCGTGAAAGCGCTCGTGCCGCATGAAAAATTGACAGCTACTCTTTTGACGCGAGATTATAGGCTGCACGCTGAGATTAAGGCAAACTTTAGAATTTAACGGCAAGGCTGAAAAGGCTGAATTAGGGGCCGGGCTTCCGGCGCGACTGTTTGCGTATAGAGGCCGGAGCTGTAATTCTCTATCATTATCTGGAATCATGAAGAACCAAAGGGTAGGCATTTTGACAGGGGGCGGCGATTGCCCGGGCTTGAATGCGGTCATACGCGCCGTTGTGCGTCGCGCTCTGGTAACGCAGGTTGAAGTCATTGGAATCAGGAACGGCTGGCAGGGGCTTGTAGAAGACGACGTGGAGCCGCTCAACCGTGATTCCGTGAGCGGCATACTGCCTAGAGGCGGAACCATTCTCGGCACTTCTCGCTTTAATCCCGCGGGCAGCCCGGAGCAGTTACGGAAGCTCGCCGCAAACTGGGAGAAGTACAACTTAAGCTCTTTGATTGTAGTGGGCGGCGAAGGGACTCTTTCGGCTGCGCTTGAGATGTGGCGCGAGCACAAGTACCCGCTCGTCTGCATCCCCAAGACGATTGACAACGACATACGCGGAACCGACATGACCTTCGGCTTCGATACGGCGGTGCAGGTCGTGACTGAGGCCGTTGACCGTCTGCATTCGACAGCCGAGTCTCATCA
>DASVVZ010000189.1:0-3835 GCA_036389875.1 Pyrinomonadaceae bacterium | reverse complement strand
TGATGCGGGCAAGGTACTCCGCCGCTTCGAGCGCAGATGCCGAAACTCCACGCCGCGCCCCTTCTATTATCTCTTCCGAAAAACCGAAGCGACGCGCAATCTCAATCCCGCTCGATGAACCGGCCACGCCTACTAACAGTCGATAGGTCGGCTGCAAAGTCTTTTCGTCAAACTCCACGCTGGCATTCTGCACGGCCTCTTCGTTGGCCGCGTACATCTTCAGCCCGCTGTAGTGAGTGGTCGCAAGCACGTGCGCGCCGCAGGCGCGTCGGAAATGGTCTACCACGGCCACGCCGAGCGCAGAGCCTTCCTCCGGGTCTGTGCCCGTGCCTACTTCATCGAGCAGCACGAGCGCCGGTCGCTCACAAATCTCCATCATGCGCGCTATGTTGGCCACGTGCGAGGTGAATGTGGAAAGATTGGCCGCGATTGATTGATGGTCGCCTATGTCGGCCAGCACCGAAGCGTAAAAGGGAACGCTCGCGCGACGCGCGGGCAGGGGAAGGCCCGAGAGGGCTATCAACGCGCAGAGCCCTGCCGTCTTGAGCACGACCGTCTTGCCGCCAGCGTTTGCGCCGGAGATGACCATCACGGGGCGGGTCGAATCAAGAGAGAATGAGACGGGCACGACCTCGCCCCCTCTCGCTCGCAGGTTCTCTTCGAGCAGTGGATGGCGCGCTCCCACAAGCTCAAGCCGGTCGCTCTCATTTATCTCCGGCACGATGCAATCGAAGCGGCGCTGAAAGGCGACCTTCGCGTTGAGGAAATCGAGCTCGGCCACGGCGAAGGCCGCCTGCTCTATTGCCGGGAGCGCGTTCCGAAGCTCTTCCGAGAGCGTGAAGAGTATGCGTGCTATCTCTCGCTCTTCCGTCTCGCGCAGGCCCTGCAACTCGTTGTTTGAATCGATCGTCTCAAGCGGCTCTATGAAAGCGGTCGCGCCCGATGAAGAGAATCCGTGCGCCACGCCTCGCACGCGCCCGCGATGATCCGACTTGACAGGGATCACGAAGCGGTCGTTTCTCAGGGTCACAAGCTCGTCCTGAATGGCGCTCTCGGAGCGCCGCATCAGCGATTCGAGCTGGCTGGTAATCTGCGAGCGCAGGCGATTGATGTCCGCGCGTATGCGCCCCAGCTCCGGGCTCGCGCGGTCGTCCAGCTCGCCGCTCGGCAGTATCTTGTTGGAGATGCGCGCGGCCAGGCTGTTAAGCTCGCGCGGTAGAGCTTCCACCATCTGCCAGAGCGTGGGAGCGCTTTCGCGCTCAGCCATGATGGCGGCGCGGGCATTCTGCGCCTGCTCGCAAAGACGCCCGAGCTCAAGAATAGTCAGAGGCTCAAGGGTCGCGCCCTCTATTCTCAAAAGTGAGAGCGCCCCGCGCGGATCTGTGAGTTCCGTGAAATACCAGGAGACCCCGCGCCGCCTCAGCTCTATGCATTCGGAGAGCGCCAGGAGCGCACGGCGCAGCTCTTCCAGATCGTTAAAGGGAACGAGCGCGTTGACGCGCGCACGCCCCATCTCGGTCTGCGCCCCGCGACTTAAAGACGCGCGCAAGCCCTGGTATTCAAGCGTGGTAAAAGCCTGTTCGTTCATCCCCCTGCCTTACGCAAAAACGTTTGAGTGTCATCTATCTTAGCATCCGAAACCGGGGCGCGAAAGTAAACCAATAGAGAGCGACTATGAAAGCTGTCGGAAGAAGAGGCGGAAAAGGCTTCTGTTCTCTAGTCGCTGCAAAGCATGGGGAGGGCTGCGGAGATGGCCACGGGCGTCAACTCTGCGTCAGCGAGCCCGGCTTCGGAGACGGCGCGCGGCATGCCCCAGATGAGGGCGGAGTCACGCGATTCCACTATCACGTAGCCGCCCCGCTCCTTTACCGAACGCGCGCCGCGAAGCCCGTCATCGCCCATGCCCGTGAGAACGACCGCCAGGGCTTTTTCACCGCAGGACTCGGCGAGGCTGTTGAGCAGCCTGTCGGCGGACGGCGTGTAGAAATCTTTCGCAGATGCGGGAGCGATGCTGAAGAAAAGCTCTTTGCCGTCACGGCCCGTCAGCGTAGTGTGATGGCCGCCAGGGGCCACGTAGATTTGCGAGCCGCCGATTCGTTCCCCATCGCGCGCCTCTCGCGCCGTGAAGGGGGTCGTGCGCGAGAGCCTTTCGGCAAAGGAGCGCGTGAAGCCCTGCGGCATGTGAAGCGCAACTACGACGGGCACGGGGAAGTCTCTTCTTAATCTGGAAAGGAGAAGGGCGAGCGCGGCCGGGCTTCCGGCTGAGCCGACAATGCCTACCATGCAGGCGCGAGCGCGGCTGGCTCTGGCCTGCGACAATCGGGCTACAGCAGCGTACGATTCCCCCTTTTCCGCGAGCGGCAGTGCCGCCCCGGCGTGCGCCTCGGCCGCAGCCTCTACGCGCTGGCGCAAGTGCTCGGCGAACTCTTCCGAGCGAATCGCGTTACGCAGCTCGGGCTTCGTGATGAAATCGACCGCGCCCGCCTCAAGAGCGCGAAAGACGCTTTCGCGCTCAGCAAGACCGCTACAGACGACGACCGGGAGCGGAGCGTTTTTCATGACCCAGCGCAGCACGCTGAAGCCATCCAACTCCGGCATCTCCAAATCCAGCACGAGCACATCCGCACGCCGCTCCGTAATCAGCCCTATGGCCTCACGCCCGTTCGACGCCAGCCCCACAATCTGCAACCTGTCGGACGCAGCAAAAATCTGCGACAGCCGCAGGCGATAAAGCGGCGAGTCGTCGGCTATAAGCAAGCGATAAGTCATAATAAAAAGTACTGAGTGATGAGCGCCGAGTAACAGAAAGCAGTTCTTAACTCAGTACTCATCACTGTTTTTGGTAAACAAGGTCGTTCTGCATGTGCGCCAGCCGGAAGGGGACGTTCAGCGTCACCAGCGATTCGGACGCGCCAAGAATTAGATAACCGCCCTGGCGCAGCTGTTGATGAAAGCCCGTGACCGTGCGCCGCCTGGCGGCAGCGTCGAAGTAGAGCATGACGTTGCGACAGAAGATGACATCAAGCTCCGAGTAGATGTTGTAGCGGCGGCTTTCCGCAAGGTTAAAGCAGCCGAAGTTGACCATCACGCGCAGTCGCTCGTCTATCAACCAGGAGCCGTCCGGCTGCTCTGTGAAGTAGCGCGCTCTGCGCTCTTCATCCATCGTGCGAAAGGAGTTCTGCCGGTAGCGCCCTGCGCGCGCCAGCGTTATCACTCGCTGCGAAAGGTCTGAGGCCGAAAGCTCTATCTTCCAATCGTCGAAAAGGCCGGATTCCAGAATGAGTATGGCGAGCGTGTATGCCTCTTCTCCCGTGGAACAGCCCGCGCTCCAGATGCGCAGAATCCGCTGGTCACGATTGCGCTCGAATATCTCCTGCAACATCTCCTGGCTGAAGGCCGCGAGCGCGCGCCCCTCACGGAAGAAGTAAGTCTCGTGTACGGCTACCGCGTCCAGGGCTCGCTGCAACTCTTCCCGCCGATCACGGTCGAATTGAAGATAAAGGTAGTACTGCTCGAAGCTTCCAAGGTGCAGCGCCTGCACGCGCGGGCGAAGCCGTCGCTCAAGCGTGCTTTGCGACCTTGAATCGAAATGCAGTCCCGAAGATTGATAAATCAGGTCGCGCAAACGCAGAAAGGTAGATTCATCCATACGCGGACGCGCCCCGTCGCGCGACAGAATCAGCGGCTCCTCACTGGATGAATCGAACTTCATACTTAAAGGCGAGTTTTCAGTTTTGAGTTTTCAGTTTTCAGCCGGAAGACAGGTTTGCTTTTTCTGAAAACCGAAAACTCAAAACTGAAAACTGTTCCGGTCACTCGTCACTCACGACTGCTC
>DASVVZ010000188.1:0-2629 GCA_036389875.1 Pyrinomonadaceae bacterium | reverse complement strand
CTGGCTACGGCGCGCCGCACCACATCGTCAAAGGCCACGGTGTCCATGAAGATTGGGAAGCGCTCCGTGTCTATGCGCGCAAGGTCCAGAGTTTCTTCGACCATGCTGAGCAGGCGGTCTGCGCTCTCGGCTATGGTCTGAACGTCTGAGCGCTGCTGCTCGTTTAACTCGCCCGAGAAGCCGTCCTTGAGCATCTGCGCGTAGCCTATGATGGCGTTCAGTGGCGTACGCATCTCGTGCGAGATGAGGGACATGAACTCCATCTTGTGCTGGTCTAGCTGGCGCACGCGCTCTTCCATCTGCCGTATCACCTGAAGCCGAGTGCGCGCCTCGCGGCTTCGCTCTATGTTCTGCATGGCGACGGCGAGCAGCCTTGCGTAAAGGTCTGCGAGGCGCTGCTCGTCCTGCGAGACTTCCGAGACGACGCGAGAGAAGGTTATGACGACGCCGAACAGCCGGTTGTTGGGGCCGGTGACGGGAGTGGCCCACGCGCCCCTCAGGCCCGACCACCTGACCGCCGCGTGAAGGTCTGCCGCGCGTGCCTCGCTCGCGAGATCTGCGACCACGCCCACACGTTTTTTTGCCGCGAGCCCGCAGACGGGGTCTTCAAGGTCTACGCCCTGCGTGTACCTCTCAAGTATTCCCGTAGGGAGCTGTTTGGAGGCGGCAAGGCGAAGCAACCGGGCTTCCTCATCCCACCTGAGAACGGCCGAAGCGTCCGCGCTCGACAGCTTAGACCATGAATCGAGGACGGCGCGTAAGGAGCGGTCTAGGTGCGTTTCCGTCTCGACTTCCGAGACCAGCCTGAGCAGCGTCAGCAGGTCTTCGACGTAGGAGCGCAGGCGCGCGTGTAGCTGCGAGTTCAGTATGAGCGGCGCGATGCTTCCGGCGACGCGCATCATCAGCAACTGCTCTTCGTGCGTCCATTGGCGCTGTGCGTCCGATTCCACCAGCCCTATAGCCGCCAGCGTCTGTCCTCCGTAAACCACGGGCGCGAGAATCAGAGAGCGCGCGCCCAAGCGCTCGGCCAGAGGGCGCATCTCCTGGCTGCCCCCCGCCCCGGCGGCGGCTCCGTCGCGCATGTTCTCGACCGTGACGGGACGCTGCTCCGTGTAGACTATGCGCTCCAGTTTAGAGATCGGCGCGTGAATCTCCAGAGGCGGGCGGTCATGCCCCGGCGTCCAGGCGCGCATGACCGGCTCAGGCCGCCCGAAAGAGACGGCGCGAAGCACCACGAAGCTTGATGGAAGAAAGCGTGCCAGCGCGTCAATCGTGTGTTGTATGATGCGGTCGAAATCGGGCGCGGTGCGCGCTCCTGAAAGCAGGTGCTCTATGAAAGCCTCTTCACGTTGACGCTCAAGCTCGCGCTCGTGCGCGACTTCGGCCTTCTCCTCGGATGCTATGCGGGCGGTCGCGGCGGCCAGCAGCGAAGCAATCGCGCCTGCGACCATAAGGTCAAATTCCGTGAAGGCTCCTGCGCCTCCCGCGCTGACGATAACCATGCCGGTCGCCTTCGTGTCAGCCACTAGAGGCGCGCACAGTATGGACTCGGCCGACGGGCGCACGAGAGAGAGTAGAAGCTCGGAGCCGGTCAACTCAACCTGCGCGTTATTGAAGGCTACGGGCGCGAGAGATCGGGCCGCGCGCTCAAGCATGGTATGAGAGACGGGCACGATTTCGGCGTCCGTCAGAAAGGTGAACTCTCCTTCCGCGTCTTGAAGAGCGCAAAGTTGCTGGCGGTCTTCGCCCGCGTAGGTGGTGGCGCGCAGCGCGTCTGCAGGGAAGAGCTCCGAGAGCGTCTTGAATGTCAGCCGGAAGCTCTCCGGAAGGGTGCGCGCCCCCGTCAACTCGTGCGCCAGGCGTGCGATTGTTCGCAGCACATGGGCCATTCGGGCATCACCCGGCTGCTCTTCTCCGCGTGAATCTGTTCCGGTCTTTGTCATCGTGTGCGGCGGCGGCGTCGTTTGGATAAGGCCTTCGGCGGCAAGGCGAAGCGCGAAAGTCCCTGTGTGCCTTCCTGAAGAAACTAGATTGCAGGTATCAGAGAACTTTAGGGATGCCACAATATCTCATTTCAAGCATAAGTCAAATCAGTTTTGGGCCACGCGACCTCTTTCTTTGTGATAAGCTCTGCCGGAAAGTTCAGGGTCCGGGTTCAGGGGATAAGGCGGTCAGGCTTTCAACTAGAGACTCTAATAAAAAGGAGGCAGGGAAAGCGTGCGACGACGTGAAGGCGACGGATGTCCTGTGACGGGCGCTCTACAGCTCGTAGGCGACAAGTGGACTATGCTGGTGGTGCGCGACCTCTCACATGGCGCGCGTCGCACGACGGAGCTTCTGGCGGCGCTTCATCCTATAAGCAGCCGAACGCTGGTCGGACGCCTGCGCGACATGGAGCGCGACGCGCTGATAGAGCGACGCGACTTCGGCGGCAGCCCCCCGCACGTGGAGTACTTTCTGACCGAAAGAGGCCGCCTACTGCTTCCCTTTCTGGACGCGCTCAGGCTTTTGGGCGAGACGCTCGATTGCAACCGCTGCGAAGACCGTGTAGAGCGCCACGGCTCCTACTGCGAAGCCTGCCCGCAGAAGACCGCCGGGCAACAGGAATCGCATGCCTCATCACAGCGCC
>DASVVZ010000187.1:0-3558 GCA_036389875.1 Pyrinomonadaceae bacterium | reverse complement strand
TTTTGACAAGCCCCACGGCGAAGTCCTTCCGCTCGTCGTGATTAAAATCACCCACGACGTAGAAAGGCGAGGCGGCGCTTTCCGTAGACATCTCCTTGAGCAGCTTCAGGAAGTCCGCGTCCAGGTCATCGGCTGTGGCCGGTCGCAGGTTCGGCTTCTGTTTGAGCCAGCTTTCAAGGACGGTGCGATGCTCCGCTTCCATGTAGGAGGGGAAAACATCCTGATGGCCGCCCGCGCTCGCCGCACAAAGCAGCAGGAAGCAGAGAATGGCCGTGCCGCAAAGCTGTTTTGTCAGGGCGCTCACTACGGGGCTTAGCTCCTGCTATCGACGCTTGGATTTCGCATACTCGGACAGCAACAGTTCCATGAACTCGCCGCGCCTCTCATAGAGTCGCTTCGGCTCGCGCGGCTCGTGTCTTCCGAGAGCATACGCCGTTATGATTGGCAGCGCCACCGTCGAATCAATATAACAGACAACAGCATCGGGCAAGCGGTCGGGATCGACCTTTCCCCAGGAGACAGCCTCTCCGGGAGTCGCGCCCGAGAGGCCGCCCGTGTCGGGCCGCGCGTCCGTTATCTGTAAAAAGTAGTCGTGGCCGCGCTCGTCTATCCCTAAGACCTCCTGAATCTGCGGCTCCGTCTGTAGCATGAAGTTCTTGGGGCTCCCGCCTCCGAGGATGAAGACGGCGCTCTTGCCGCCGTGCTTTCTTCCCTTGTCTCCCTTGCCATGAATCGCGCCGCGTTTTCCCGCGAGCACGATCGCCGCCGTCTCGTTCACATCGAGCGAAGGGTCAAAGGCCAGCTTGTTTCCCTGAAGAGCTTTGGCCGCGACGTTCATGCCTATGGAAGAATCTCCGGGGCTTGAAGTGTAGATAGGCACACTGTACTCGTAGGCGGCCGCGAGCAGAGATTTATTCTCTACGCCAAGCTTGCGCTCTCTTTCGCGCACGTATTTTCCGCAAAGGTAATGGAACTCCGCCGACGACATGCTCTTTTGAAATTCTTCGCCCTCGATGATGCGGCGGAAGAAGGAGTCCGTGTCGAGCAGCACGGAGTAGTCGAAGAAGATGTCGTAGATGCGCACCACCTCTTCTTCCCTGAGGACAACGTCCGAGACGCCCGCGTGTCCCTGATGCAGAGAGAGACCTATGCCGAAGTGCGTATCGTGATAAAGGTTCGCGCCCGTGGAGATGATCCAGTCAATGAAGCCGGCCTGAATAAGCGGTATCAGTGACGAGATGCCCAGGCCCGCGGGCGTCAGCGCCCCCGTAAGAGACACGCCGACGGTCACGTCCGCGCCGAGCATCTTTTCCGTAAAGAGCAGGCAGGCTTCCCTGAGCCGCGCGGCGTTATACGCCATGAATGCGTCGTCAACCAGGTCTGCTACCGTCGTGTTGCCGGTGATAGGCCGCGGGTCAATGCGCCTTCCGCTCAAAAACTTACTTCTCTTTTTTGCCATCCTGTTTCCCCTCTTCTACCTTTTCCTGAAGCGTGCGGCGGCTTGCACGCGCGGCGCTCTGTATAGCATCTATGGCCTCGCGCTCTTCCACGGCGCTGAGCGAAGCAATGGCCCGCACGTCGCCGAGAGCGGCCAGCGCCCTGACGGCCGCAACACGCACGCGAAACGCCCTGTCCTCCAGAAGCTCTATCAGCTTCTCGTAGACAGCCTCGTGCTCTTCCCTGAACTCTTTGCCGAGCGTGCCCAGGCTCACCGTGGCGGCTATTCTGACGGACTGCGGGATCCCGTAAGCCGTGTGGTCGAGCGCCAGGCGTACGCCGCGCCTGTCCTTCGCAATCGTCAGGGCGTCGAAGACGGTCGCGCGCAGGACATCCTGATAAGACTCGCGCCCGAGCATGCCCATAAGCTTTTCGTAAGCATCCTCGCCGGCAGCGTGGGCCAGAGCACGCATGCTGAAGGCCGATACAAAATAGCTCTCGTCTTCCTGCATGGCGCGAGCGAGCGCGGCTATAGCCTTCGGGTCTTTGCGAAAGCGGCCCAGAGACCAGGCTATGGCGCGGCGCACTCGCGCCTCCGTGTTCTTCTTCATCCCGGCTATGAGTATGTCTCGCGCCGCCTCTGTGCCGAATCCGGCTAGCGCCACGGCCGCAGCCATCCTGACAGGCCCGAACCCGTCCTGCATGAGCACGCGCTTAAGTACCCCCAGCGACTCATCATCCTTGAACTCTCCGAGCGAGCGGGCGGCACGCATGCGCGCCGTGAAGCTCGCCGAATGTTGAAGCTGATGAAGAAGCTCGTGTCTGGACTTCTCATGCTCAAGCGTCTTCAGCACCCTGTCTTCCGGGTCGAAGACTACTGCGAGCGGCCGCTCATCCAATGAGAAATGGAACTCGTGCTCCTGCTTCTCAATCTCCACGCGGAAGGAGCGCGAGCCTCTCCTGCCCATGATCTGAATCTCTACGGGCATGCGGAAGATGGGCGTGCCGTCATCCGTATTCTGCACCTGCCTGACGGTGAGGCGAAGGGCGCGTGCCTGAGAGTCGAAGTGATGCGAGACTTCAAACTCGGGATAGCCGCGACCCGTCACCCACTCTTCAAAGAACCAGTCAATGTTGCGGCCCGTGACCTCTTCTATACTCATGCGGAAATCCGCCGTCTCCACGCTCTGCCACTCGTGCTTGTGCAGGTAATACCTGAGCGTGCGGAAAAAGTCTTCGTCGCCCAGCACGTCCCTGAGCATCCCCAGAACAATCCCGCCCTTCTGGTAAGCGTGGCGGTCGTAGACTTCCATCGGGTATTCCCAGCGGTCGTAAACTAGGGGGCGGCGATAGCGGTCGCGGTCTTCCGCCATGTAGAGGTTCTGCTCCCGCAGCAGAAAGAATCTGGACTCGTCCACGCCCTCGACCTGCTCCGACCATAGAATCTCCGCGTAAGTGGCAAAGCTCTCCTTGAGCCACAGGTGCGCCCACGACTTTGGCGTCACCAGGTCGCCCCACCACTGGTGCGCTAACTCGTGCGCCACCACGTCGTGACAGTCGAAATCAAGCTCGGTCCGCGCGTCGTGCAGGAAGCGGTCGGAATGGGTCGTGGCCGAAGTGTTCTCCATAGCGCCGGAGATAAAATCGTCCACCACCACCTGCGAGTATTTAGGATAAGGATATTCATAGCCGAAGAGCTTTGCGAAGTGGCGAATCATGGCGGGCGTGCGGCCCATCAGCATGCGCGCCTCCCGCTCCATCCCGGGATAGGTGTAGTAAGGCGTGGGCAACTTGCCGCAGCGGGCATCTATGACGCTGAAGTCGCCTATGGCTACGGAAACAAGGTAGGCAGGATGGGGCTCTTCCTGCCGCCAGTGGAAGGTGCGCCTTCCCCGCCTCTTATCATGTTTTTCCGAGACGAGCCTCCCGTTTGAGAGAACCGTGAACGAATCGGGGACGGTGATGATGGTCTCCGTCGTCTGCCGCTCGTTCGGAGAGTCGGTGCAGGGGAACCACGCGCGGTTGTCTTCACTTTCACCCTGCGACCAGACCTGCACGGGCTTCTGCGGGTAGGCGTCGTCCGGTCGTATGAAGTGGAGGCCCTTCCTGGGCCGCGCGTTG
>DASVVZ010000186.1:0-3844 GCA_036389875.1 Pyrinomonadaceae bacterium | reverse complement strand
CACGACCGCTACGCCAACATAGAGGTCAACTACCTCTTGCAGCGCATAGAAGAGTACGAAGGCACGGTCATCCTCGCCAGCAATTTCCAGAAGAACATAGACGAAGCCTTCACGCGCCGCATACGCTTCATCATAGAGTTCCCGTTCCCCGAACGAGACCACCGCCGGCGCATCTGGCAGAACATGTTTCCGCCGCACACGCCGCTTGACCCTGAGCTTGACTGGGACTTTCTTGCGGGAAAGATGCGGCTCACGGGCGGCAGCATCAAGAACATAGCGCTCGGCGCTGCGTTTCTCGCGGCCAGCAACTCCGGCCACGTCGGCATGAAGCAGATTATCTACGCCGTCAGGCGCGAGTTTCAGAAGACCGGACGGCTCTGCGTCAAGGCTGACTTCGAGCAGTATTACGAGCTGATCGTCTCGCAGGAAGAAGAGGGTCTGTGATGAGAGATTACGACAGGGACAGGGCGGGTGCGAATCCCGACAACGCCCCACAGAAGAAGATTCCCGCGAAGACGAAAGAGACGGGCGCGGGCGAAGCGGCCCACAAAAGCGGCCCCGCCGCGAAGCCGGACGCCGGACACGCGGACGCTCCCGCGGTTCTTCAACAAGAGCGTCTCTCGCATCCCGCCAACGCGGGGCAACTGGCGGGAATCCTTAGCGAGTTGCAGCAGAGCCACGGAAACGCCTACGTCCAGCAGGTCGTCTCCGGCATGAACGAGCCTGAGGCGGGTGTGGAAGCGCCGTCCGGCACCGGCCAGAAGCTGGATGATGGAGTGAAGTCGGAGATGGAATCCGCCTTCGGAGAAAGCTTCGGCGACGTTCGCATACACACGGGCAATGAAGCACAGAAGATGAATGAAGAGCTGGGCGCGCATGCCGTCACGCGCGGGCGCGACATCTATTTCGAAGCGGGCAAGTACAACCCCGCTACGCGAGAAGGAAAAGAGTTGCTGGCGCACGAGCTGACGCACGTAGTTCAGCAGGGCGGGGATGCGGCCAAACAGCAGGCAGGCTCGATTGACGGGCCGGGAGACAAGTTTGAAGAAGAGGCAGACCGCACCGCGCGTGCGGTGCTCAGTGGTGAGCGCGCGGCTATCGTGCATAGAAGCGCCACCCCGTCTTGTCAACGATATACCCCTACACGGCAGCCGCAACAGCCACGGCAGCCTCAGCAGACGCCGCCAACGGTACTCCTTCCTATGGTGATTGACCTGAGCCGCCATCCAAGCGGGGCATTAGCCGTTGGGCTCACATATAATTATAGCCCGCCCTCACCCTCTTCCGGTTCCCAGTACCTGGAGGTGTGGGTTCCGGCTGGGGGAACCGCCACGCCCATGTCCGGCCCCATCACTAAACTCCTTGACTCGTCGCCGTTTTTGGCCCGGCCCGTCCTCATAGAGGTTCCGCGCATCCGCGGACAAGCCCCTCAGATAGTAATCCGATTCACGACAGTTAGATGGTCGGTGGGGGCGCAGATATCTCCGGCAGGCACTAACCAGTTGGACGTGCGCTTCATCTTTCCGGTGACGCCGTGAGGCCGGTTGATTATAGATGATGGCTACTCCATCTCAACGAACCGGGGGCGCAAAATCTACGTCCCGCTTTAGCAAAGGAGCAAGACGATGCAACAGTTCAGTCAGGTGAGCCATCAGGGGCCGTTGCCGGAATCCAATGAGCCCTACATGCCTGCGGGCGATGAGGCTCTGTACGACTCCGCAGAGACGCTCGACCGGCCGGACCCTCTGCGCGAAGAGATAGCGGAAGGCTTGATGTACCTGCACAGCCGCGCCAACGCCAACACGAGCAAGGTGCTGGAGGTCGCTTCCTTCTCCTACGCGCTGATAGAGCTGCTGATGGAGCGCGGCCTCATCACGGTCGAAGAGCTGGACGAGCGCAAGAAGAAGGTAGGACAACGCCTCGTAGAGAAGTTCACGGAGAAGGGCATGGGCGTGGCGCTCACGGACGACGAGCAGGACAAGTACAGCTACGAGAGCAGCGTGCGTATAGATTGCGAGAATCGTCTGCATCTTTGTCGCGGCGCTTGCTGTCGCCTCAGCTTCGCCCTGACCGTTCAGGATTTGGAGGAGGGTAAGGTCAAGTGGAATTTCGCGCGGCCCTACATGATTCGCCACGACGAGGACGGTTACTGTCATCACGTGGAGCGCGAGACGAAGCGCTGCAACATCTACGATGGCCGTCCCGTCATCTGCCGGGCATACGACTGTCGCAGAGACGCGCGCATCTGGGCAGACTTCGAGAACAAGATCGTCAGCCCGGATCTTCAGAAGCTCTTCCCGAACGAGAGAACGGGCGGAGACCGTAATCAGGCGGAAGGAAGACCGCCGGTTCTATATCAGTTGACCCGGAATAGAAACGACGCGCACGTCTCAAGCGTGATGCAAACTCCCGTCTCGAATTAGCCGTAGAAGCACGCGATGCCGGATTCAGCCGTGGAAAATAAGAGCGCTCAGGAGCCCGCGCGTGAAGCCGCGCCTAAGGCTCAGGCTACGCCTGAGCCTAAGCAGAGCGTGCGCACAGACGAGCACGGCGGCATCTACACAAGCTTCAAGGAGATTGCCGCGGCCAGCGCGGGGCAGGAGCCGCCGCCCGAAAAATTCTTCCCCATCTTCAGAAAGACAGAGTTCAGGCACCCGGTCAACCACGCACAGAAAGAACGCGCGCTCGGCCTATTGCAGCAGCAGTACGGGAACCGTTACGTGCAGCGCGTGCTTGCGCCCGGCACCGGCGGCCGGCAGCCGGCCGACACGGCTCCCGCTTTGCATGTGTTCCGGCACGAAGATGAAGGCGGCGCTGATCCGTCTTCCATAGCTTCTTCCGTCCCGTCGCAGATTGAACAGAGCAACGGCCACGGCTTGAACGGCGACACCAAGCAGTTCATGGAGTCGCGATTCGGGCATGACTTCGACAACGTGCGCGTGCACACGGACGCGCACGCTCATGAGGCCGCGAAAGACCTGAGCGCCGAAGCCTTCACCACTGGCCGCGACATCTATTTCAGCCGGGGCGCATACAACCCTTCCACACAGTCTGGACAGGGACTGCTGGCGCACGAGCTGGCGCACGTCGTTCAGCAGGATAAAGGCGCGGCCGGTCTAAGCACTTACGGCTTCCACGTCAGCCAGCCGAGCGACCCCTTGGAGCAGCAGGCGGATGCGGCAAGCCGTGCCGTCATGCGCGGCGAGATGTTCCCGCCGCTTACTTCGTCTTCCGTCCCCGCAATCGCACGGCAGGCGGCCACAGGCACGGGCGCTGCGCGGGGCGGAGGGACAACTACGGGCGGGCAGGTGGGCAAGTCGGTTCCCGTGCGCGCCGGAGACTTCCCCATAACCATAGCGGGCACGACAGTGGTGCTGCCTACGGCAGACCTGATTGACAGAGCGATACCGGGCGGCAAGCTCGCTGTCCCGCCAAAGTATTTCAAAGTTCTCTCCGTCCCCGGCTTCAAAGTGACGGGAGCGAGCCTGGACTTCGACGCTGACAAAGCGCCGAGCGGAGCCAGCATAAACCTCGAAGTGGATATAAACATGCTTCAAGGCACGGGCACCTTGAGCGTGGACAAAAACGGCAACGCTTCCGGCACGGCTCACATAACCTTCAGCAGCAGGAGAACTCCCGGCATCAAGGAGACGACGATTGATGCCTCCATCAGCAAGGACGACTTCAAGGTGGCGGCCAGCCTTGAGTATGACCTGCCGCACGTCACTGGAACCCTGAGCTACAAGTACGAGAACAAATTGCACTCCGGCAGGGGAACGGCGAAGTACGAAGGCTCCAAGCTCAAGGGCGACATCGAAATCGTTCTCTCGGAGGCCGGGAAAAT
>DASVVZ010000185.1:0-6793 GCA_036389875.1 Pyrinomonadaceae bacterium | reverse complement strand
ATTATTGGTTGTTTAGACCGAAGCACTGATTGCTGTCTATAGAGAGGGTAGAGGAAAATGAAACAAGGAATTCATCCGGAATACAAAGAGATACAGGTGCAATGCGCCTGCGGCCACCAGTTCACGACCCGTTCCACGCGCAAGGACGACCTGCACGTGGAAATCTGCTCCGAGTGCCACCCGTTCTTCACGGGCAAGCAGAAGCTTGTGGACACGGCGGGGCGCGTTGACCGCTTCAACAAGCGCTACGGCAAAAAGCCTGCCGAGCCTGCGCCGGAAAACGCTCAGGCCTGAAGTTTCAGGCCCCGTGCCAGAGAAACCAATGCGAGACTGCCGCAAAATCGCACAGCACTATTAGCTTTTCTGTAAGTAAAGAGCGCCGACCCTTTTTTGTAGGGCTCAGAGGCGCGCCTCTTCGTGTATATTTAAGCGAAGCGCGCCTCTGACCTTAAAGGCCAGGGGGTCGGCGTTACTGTTTTCGAGTTCTCCCGGAAGGAATAAAGAGAAGTGAGCGCAAACGAAAGAGACCTGATTGTGGGCGGCCAGGCCGTCATTGAGGGCGTCATGATGCGAACCCCCGGCGCCTACGCCATTGCCGTCAGGCGTGCAGACGGGTCTATCACCCGCATGTCCGCCAAGCTTCCTAAATGGAGCGACAAGTATCCTTTCCTGAAGATGCCCGTGCTGCGCGGCGCTGCCGTGCTGGTGCAGTCGATGGGACTTGGCATCAAGGCGCTTAACTTCTCCGCCAACGAAGCCTTTGCCGACGCCGAAGAGGCTGAAGCCAAAGAGGTAGAGGTTGCTTTGACCCCCGCAGTCATAGAGGGCGAGGGGGATTTTGCGGGCATTACCGGCGCAGTCCCGGGGCTGATCCCCATCCCCACGCAGAAGCGTTCCAGGGACGAGATGAAGAAGGGCACGACGGCCGCGGCCGCGGGCTCTATAGCCTTCGCGCTCATCTTCAACGTGCTGCTCTTCATAGTCGCGCCGCTCCTTCTGACCAACGCCATCTTTATAGGGGCCGGTTGGGCCGCCGGGCCTCCTCCGGCCGCCGCTACGACCGGGACAGCGCAGCAGGCGACCGAGGCCAACGGTGCGGCTTCTCCTGCTACGGCCGCTCCGACAGCCGAGGCACCCTGGTATTCGCGCGCTTGGTCCGGAGTCCGCACCTACCTGCACCCGGTGCGCCCGTCCGTCGCCTTCAACCTGGTAGACGGTATGATTCGTATGGCCTTCTTTCTCATAATGATTTTCAGCTTCTCGCTCCTGAAGGACATACGCCGCGTCTTCGAGTATCACGGCGCGGAGCACAAGACCGTGTTCACATGGGAAGCGGGATTGCCCCTGACGGTTGAGAATGCTCGCCCGCAGCCGCGCCAGCACCCGCGCTGCGGCACAAGCTTTTTGATGGTGGTGATGCTGGTCTCGATCGTTCTCTTCTCCATCATTAAGTTCGACTCGCTCGTCTACAACCTGCTCGTGCGTATCGCCCTCGTGCCCGTTGTCGCCGGAATCTCTTACGAGATAATTCGCCTGTCGGCGAAGAAAGAGGGCAGCTTTATCTTTAAGCTTATTACGCTGCCCGGGGTCTGGCTACAGAACATCACCACCAAAGAGCCGGACGACGAGCAGCTCGAAGTTGCCATAGAAGCCCTTAAGGAATCTCTCAAGCTGGAGCCGCAAGCCGAACCGGAGGCCGCGCCGCTCGCCTGATAAAGTGTTATGCTGGAAAAACTGGAACAGATTGAATCGCGCTATGAAGAGTTGACGGCAGAGCTTTCCTCGCCCGAGTTGCTGGCTGACCAGTCGGCTTATACGAAAGCTACTAAACAGCTGCGCAGTCTGGGCGAGGTCGTGACGAAATACCGCGAGTGGAAGTCCCTGAAGGAAGAGCTTGCGGGCGCGCGAGAGCTGCTTTTAAGCGTGGACGACGAGGAGATGCGTGAGTATGCGCGCGTCGAAGCGGAGACGCTCTCTGCTCGAATTGAAGAGAGCGAGCAACAGTTACGCATGCTGCTGATTCCCACAGATCCGAACGACGAGAAGAACGTCATTCTAGAGATTCGCGCTGGCACGGGCGGCGACGAGGCCACGCTCTTCGCAGCCGAGATGCTGAGGATGTACGCGCGCTACGCGGAGCGACAGGGCTGGCGCATGGATGTAATGGACGCCTCTGAATCCGGCATCGGCGGCCTTAAAGAAGCCATCGCACTCATAGAAGGCGACAAGGTCTATTCCAAGCTCAAGCACGAATCGGGCGTGCATCGCGTGCAGCGCGTGCCGCAAACAGAAGCCAGCGGTCGCATACACACCTCTGCCATCACGGTCGCGGTGCTGCCCGAAGCCGAAGAGGTTGACGTTAAGATCGACGCGAAGGACTTACGCATTGACACCTTCTGCTCGTCGGGCCCGGGCGGGCAAAGCGTGAACACGACCTACTCCGCCGTGCGCCTGACGCACATCCCCACCGGCGTAGTCGTCTCCATGCAGGACGAAAAATCGCAGATTAAGAACCGCGAGAAGGCCATGCGGGTTCTGCGCGCACGGCTTCAGGAGCTGGAAGAGCAGAAGCAGCACGAGGCGCAGGCGTCCGAGCGCCGCTCAATGGTCGGTTCGGGCGACCGCTCGGAAAAGATTCGCACCTACAACTTCAAAGAGAACCGCGTCTCAGACCACCGCATAGGTCTGACGATTCACCAGCTGGACCTCGTCATGGAAGGCGCGCTCGACGAAATAATAGAGGCGCTCACCACACACTACCAGGCCGAAAAGCTCAAGAACGAAACGGTCGCAGCGTAAGAATAGTTTTCAGTTTTTAGTTTTCAGTTTTCAGAAAAAGCGCAGGCTGCCTTTCTGCTGAAAACTGAAAACTGTCTTTATCACTGCTTTATGGATTCCACTCGCATCTTTCTTGTACGTCACGGGCAGAGCCAGGGGAACGCGGAGGGGCGCTTTGGCGGCCACACGGCAACGCCTCTGTCAGCGCGCGGCAGGCGGCAGGCGGAGGCGGCTGCGCGCACGCTCGCTTCCGAGCGGATTACCGCCATCTATTCTTCAGACCTTCAGCGCGCGGCTCAGACGGCAGAGCCGCTGTCGCGCCTGACCGGGCTTGAGGTCAAGCTCACCACGGCCTTCCGTGAAAGAGGCGTGGGCGTGATGGAGGGATTGACCTTCGAGGAAGCAGCCTCACAGCACCCGGAACAGTACGCCGCGCTCATAGGGCGCGACTTCGAGCACATAATTCTGGGCGGCGAAAGCTATAGACAGATGCTGGAGCGGGCCTCCGAAACACTTGACCGCGCCATAGCGCAGCACAGGGGCGGGCGCATCTGCGTCTTCTCTCACACCGGGACAATCTGCATCCTGACGCTGCACCTGATGGGAGCGCTGGACGCCCCCGAGCTTCGCCCCGTATGGGTCTCCACGGCCAACTGCGGCATCACGCGCATAGAGTTACGCACAGACGGCTTCGTGCGCGTTATGGCAGTCAATGATACACGCCACCTTGCGGGCCTGTAGTCGGTAAGCCCGGTTCCGATGTACAATACGCGCCTCCCCGAGCGGTCGCCTCGCTTTTTTATAATGTTTTGGGCAAAGAGACGTACGCCCGGCCGTCCAGCCTTCAACTGTCCCATTGCCGCGCTTCTGCCCGTAGAGTCCTGTTTGGCCGAAGCCACCCTGATTTACCGGAGACGATTTATGAAAACCGAGTCCATAAACTTTCGCGCACCCGTGGGGGTCTTGATGGCGCTGCTGCTTCTGGCTCTTTTTGCCCCGCAGGCCCTGGGCCAGAACGACCGGGGGCTGGGGATTAAGCCGGGCGAGACCGTGCGGCAGTTGCCGAATAAAGCCAAGCGCTATGCCATTGTGATTGGCGTTGACCGCTACGACGATACGCAGATAAGCACGCTCGGCGGCGCGGTTAATGACGCGAAGACGCTGGCGAACGCGCTCGTGCAGTACGCGGGCTTTCCCGCAGACCAGGTGACGCTGCTGGCCTCAGACCAGCCCGTCGAAAGACAGCCGACGCGCGGCAACATCCTTCGCCGCCTCTCTAATCTTTCGGCGGTAATTCCGAAGGACGGGCTTCTGCTTCTGGCCTTCGCAGGCCACGGCGTAGAGCGCGCCGGCCAGGCTTTCCTGCTCCCTTCGGACGCGCAGGTCTCGAACGACGTTGACCTGCTTGAGCAAACGGCCATCAACGTCAAGCAGATTAAGGAGAAGATTCAGAAGACGGGGGTGGGCCAGGTCTTGATGATTCTGGACGCATGCCGCAACGACCCCGTCGGACGCGCCAACGCGGACAATCCCCTGACGGTAGCCTACACGCGGGGCTTCAACTTCGACGTGCGCAACCGCGAGGTCACGGCGTTCGCCACTCTTTACGCGACGGCCGTGGGCGCAAGGGCCTATGAGTACAAGGAGCGCAAGCAAGGTTATTTCACCTGGGAGCTGGTAGAAGCGCTCAAGGGAAAGGCGGCCAACGCGCGCGGCGAAGTAACGCTCGCGGGCCTTGTCAAATACCTTCAGGATAATGTGCCCAAGCGAGTGCTGCTGGATTTGGGCGCGGGTAAAGACCAGCGACCCTTTGCGGTCGTGGAAGGCTACAAGGCGGACGAGCTGGTGCTGGCGGTCGCAAACCCGAATGCAGCCAACAACGCGCAGCCCGAGCCGGTGGTTATAGGAAACGGCGCGGGCAGCGAGCCCGGCCCAGAGCGCGGCAGCCTGCAAGGCACTACGTGGATACAGACGAAGGCCGAAGGCGATTACACAATAGAGTTCCTGAAGGACGGCAAGCTGCGCTACAGGCTTCCCACGGGCAGAGAAACAGGCGGCACCTGGAGGCAGACGGACAAGCTGGTCATCATAGTCATCAACGGCTATTCGACGCTCGAAGGAACCGTTGACGGCGACGTGATGAAGGGCGAAGGCACCAACATGGAAGGCACCAAGTGGAACTGGACATGGACGCGTAAAGCGCAGTGATAAGAGCAGTTTTCAGTAAACAGTAACTTGTCTTCTGCTGAAAACTGAAAACTGCTCTTATCACTTATTTCGTGGCGGCCGTGACGACCTCTTCGGCTTCTTTGTCTAGCGGCGAAAGCTCAGCCAAATCCTCCGGCTCTTCCAGGTGGCGTTGTCGGCGGACTGTGCCGTCCGATTCAAAGATGTAGGCCGAAGGATGCTCGCGCATGATTATGTCCTGCAACCTCATGAGCCCGTAGAGCAGCGCTTCGGGTCGCGGCGGACAGCCCGGGATGTAAACGTCCACGGGGATGACGCGATCTACGCCCTGCATGGTCGAGTAGGAATCGAAAGGCCCGCCCGTGGAAGCACAAGCGCCCATGGCAATCGTCCACTTGGGCTCGGGCATCTGGTCGTACACTCGCCTGACCACGGGCCCCATCTTTAACGTCACCGTTCCAGCGACAATTATCAGGTCGCTCTGTCGCGGGCTGGGGCGAAAGACGCCCGCCCCGAAGCGGTCTATGTCGAAGCGGCCGGCGCCCGTGGCTATCATCTCTATGGCGCAGCAGGCGAGCCCGAACGTCATAGGCCAGAGCGCAGACTTTCGCGCCCAGTTCACGACGGGCGCGGCCACGTCCATAGTCTTAGCGCCCACCGTGCGCCGCACGCTGTTGATAATCGAATCAACAGTCGTCAGGACAAATCCTTCTTTATGCTCTGCCATAAGAAACAGTTTTCATGCCCATTCAAGCGCGCCTTTGCGCCAGGCGTAGTAGTAGCCGACTATGAGTATGCCTATGAAGACGAACATCTCCAGCATGGCGAATTTGGTGAAAGAGAAATCGTCGCCCATGAAGATAATCGCCCAGGGAAGCAGGAAGATCGTCTCTACGTCGAATATCAGGAAGAGCATGGCGACGATGTAGTAGCGCACGGTGAATCGGTCGTGCGCCTCCGTCTGCGGGTCTATGCCGCACTCGTAGGGGCGGCCCTTGGCCTTGCCGTAGATGCTCGGCCTCAGGAAACGGCCCAGCACAATCGGGAGCACCGGAAAGATTATGGCGAAGACCAGAAAGACCATGATGGGCCAGTAGGCCGTCACAGGGCTTCCCACCGTCGCGCCGCCCGTCTGCATCCTCTCCACGCCTTGCTGTAGAATCAGGCTCAGCATCATTTTTAAGAGGGACAGGAAAGCTTTAAGCCTCAGGGCTTCTTCACCTCCTGCTCGTGTCTTACACCGGATTCAATATCGCTCTTTCAAAGTCGGAGTCTATAGATTCGTTTCCCCTGTTGTCAAACAAATCTTTTCCGGGCGCGTGAGCAGCGATTTTCAGCCTACGCTTCATGCTCCGTCCTGCCTTCCAGCAGCGCCATCACATGAGGCAGGACAGGTTTGATGACAGCGAAGCTTTCGCGCACCGCCTTGGGTGAGCCTGGAAGGTTGATGATGATGGTGCCTGAGCGAGTCCCGCAAACCCCGCGCGAAATCATGGCCATGGGCGTGGCCTTACGTGTCTCAGCACGCATGGCTTCCGATAAACCCGGCGCTTCTCTTTCCAGAATTGCGCGCGTAGCCTCCGGCGTATTATCACGCGGCCCGAAGCCTGTCCCGCCCGTGGTCACAATCAGATTGACTTCGCGGCGGTCTGCCCATGAGCGAAGCTTTTCCGAGAGCGGCTCAAGGTCGTCAGAAACTATTTCTTTAGCAACAACCTCCGCGCCCAGTTCTTCCAATAGCTCCAGCAGCGCCGCGCCCGAAAGGTCTTCCCTTGCCCCGTAAGCGCACCCGTCGCTGACTGTTATCAAAACCGCGCGAATCATTGAC